>REDV01000079.1 GCA_007695365.1 Cryomorphaceae bacterium
GCCTCAGCTGCCGACGCAAATTCAGCCACGGCGTTTCCTTCTATAAGTAGCCTGTCTGCCACAAACTTCATGGTTCGCGGATTGGGCGTCATTTCTGCATATACATTGGTAGGAATCATCGTTTCAGGTGTCAATAAGTTGTTAAATCTCTTGTGAAGACAAAGGTAAGGAAGTAACTTTACCTTTCCGAGTCCGAAATTGTTCTGTCATCCGGGCACATTTTATCATGCAAAAACTGGTGCACATACTGTTTGTAGGCATGTTCTCTCTGCTTCTGGCGGGAGGTTCTGCGGGCTTAACGCTGCATAAAATGGCGTGTTCCAGCAGTGGCAAGATCAGCTTCTCTCTCGACAGGGATTTTTGTTGCTCCTGGGATTGGGGCGGCCAGCCTGAAAACAGCATATCTCCTGTTTGTTGCGACTTTGATGAGATTCTTTTCCAGCTCTCCAGCTATGATGTGGGTGGCAAAGACGCTCCATCTATAAGTGTTGGGATTCCAACGGTAATGATTCATGTGCCGGCTCCTGCCGTTGCCAATGAACTCGCTCCCCGGGCCATCTCCGACCGCGCTCCGCCCCTGCCGCACAACCGTCGTCTTGCACGGCTGTGTACTTTCCTGATTTGAAAAGGTGATTTCTGCCGGGTGCTCGCATAGCGCTCAGGCACATCTCGCTCATTTTTTCACCTTTTCAATTCACAAATCATGATTTCAAAAATTCTGACTTCTCTTCCGGCGCTCTGCTTTGCGCTTGCCATGCACGGGCAAAGTAACATCCAGGGTGTAGTGTCCGGTATGGAAGACAATGAAAGCACACCGCTTCCCGGCGCAAGTGTTTACTGGGTCAACCAAAGCGGGGGCACAACCACCGATGAGTCCGGCCGCTTTACTCTTTCAGCGCCGGCCAACCTCCCGGAACGACTCGTGGTGAGTTATGTGGGTTTCCAAAACGACACAATACTGGTTCATGATGTGGGTCAAAGCATAACTGTTACCCTTAGTGCCGCCGTTACCCTGCGCGAAGCCGAAGTTGTGTCGCGTCAAAAGGCGGTAAGCATGTCGACGATGGAGACCGTAAACACGGTTCACCTGAGTCGTGAGCACCTACAAAAAGCCGCATGTTGTAACCTCAGCGAAAGCTTTGAAACCGATGCCTCCATCGACGTGGTGGAAAACGATGCTGTGGCGGGCACACGCAAAATTCTGATGCTGGGGCTTGACGGCACCTACAGCCAGATTCTCTTTGAGGGAATCCCGCTCATTCGCGGATTGCAATCAACCTATGGGCTCACGTACATTCCCGGCACCTGGATTGAGTCCATTCAGGTTTCCAAAGGTGCCGGCTCCGTGGTAAACGGCTTCGAGTCCATGACCGGCCAGATCAACCTGGAATACTGGAAGCCGGAAAATCACGACCAGGGCCGCGCTTTCTTCAATGCTTACGCCAACCACATGGGGCGTCTTGAGGGGAATGGTTATTTGCGGCAGAAAATCAATGATAAATGGAGCACGATGCTGCTTGCACACGGCCGCACCAGCTTAATGCGTATCAACAACAACGACAACGGTTTCATGGATATGCCCATGGACAATGAGATACAAGTCTTGAACCGCTGGAAATACCAATCCACCAGAAGAGAAAGCGTGTTTGGTGTGCGTTTTTTAACCGACGACAAATTTGGGGGGCAAGTACAGTTCGACCCCAGAACCAACAGGCTTGATCAACCGTGGTACGGCATGCAGGTGAGAACAAGGCTTATCAGCGGTTTTGGGAAGTCGGGGTTTTTGTTTCCTGAAACCCCCTGGAAAAGCATTGGTTTACAGGCTTCTGCCACCTACCACGAGCAGGATGCCTTTTTTGGTCTCCGCGACTATCAGGCAGCTCACACCAGTGCATATTTCAACGGAATTTACCAGACCATGATTGGCACCACCGATCACGTTGTGAAAGGAGGTGTAAGCTTTCGTGGCGACGATTATCGCGAGTCGTTTACCGACTCAACTTTTAACCGTACTGAGATCATTCCAGGAGCCTTTGCCGAGTACGCCTGGACGCACAATGAAAAGTTCTCGCTGGTAGCGGGATTGCGGGCAGATTTCCACAACCTTTTCGGAACCATTGTGAGCCCCCGGCTTCATACCAAGTACAACCTTGGGCCTCTTTCGGTTCTCCGGTTTTCCGGAGGACGAGGCTTCAGAAGCCCGGTGCTGTTTGCTGAGAACATCAGCCCGTTGGTGAGTTCGAGGCAGGTGACGGTGGTGGAAACACCCCGGGCGGAAGTGTCGTGGAATACCGGCGTATCATTCCTGCAAAAATTCACCCTTGCTGGCATGGAGGGGCACGTAAACATAGACTACTTCTACACCTTTTTCGAAAACCAGCTGATTATTGACATGGATGAAAGTGCCCGGCAATTGATCTTCTACAATTTGGATGGACAGTCTTATTCGCATGCAGTTCAGGTGGACTTCCTTATTGAGCCTGTTGAGCGCTTCGAGGTAAAGCTCGCCTACAAGCACTACGAGGTGAAAACCACTTACCGCTCTCAGGGCCTGATTGACCGCCCGTTTGTTCCTCAGGACCGCGCGCTGATTAACCTTGCGTACAACACGCGCCACGACATCTGGAAGTTTGATATTACCACCAACTGGTTTGGCTCTGCCCGCATTCCCTCTACGGCCGAAAACCCTGTTGAGCACCAGCGCAGAACATCCTCACCCAGCTTCTTTATGCTGAGCGGACAAATTACACGCACTTTTAAGTTTGGCGAAATATACCTGGGAGGAGAAAACCTGAACAACTTCAGGCAGCCCAACCCCATTATTGATCCGCAAAACCCCTTTGGAGACATTTTTGATGCATCCATGATCTGGGGCCCTATCGCGGGTGCAATTGTTTACATTGGATTCAGAACAACATTTTAAAACCCAAAAAACCATGAAAACCCTAACAACCTTTGTCTTCCTGTTTGCTTTCGGCATTGCCACAGTAGCGCAGGGCAACGACGACAAGTTCGCAACTCTTCAAATAGAAACTTCAGCCGTGTGCGACATGTGCGTAGCTACTATTGAAAAAGGTTTTGCGTTCGAGAAAGGTGTGAAAAACGCCTCGGTAAATCTCGGTGAAAACACCGTCTCCGTAACCTACCGTAAAAGTAAAACCGACCCCGAAGCCTTGCGCAGTGCTCTGTTGAAAATGGGCTATGCTGCCGATGGTGTGCTTCCCGACAAAAAGGACTACGACAACCTTCACCACTGCTGCAAAGCAGATTTGCCTTTTCACGACCATGGCGATCATTAAACCGGTAAGGGGCCTCGAGCCCCGTTTTGGAGACAACTGCTACCTGGCTGAAAACGCAACCATTGTAGGCGACGTTGAAATGGGAAACGAATGCAGTGTTTGGTTTCAGGCTGTAATTCGGGGCGATGTACATTACATCAAAATGGGCCACAAAGTAAACGTTCAGGACGGCGCGGTAATTCACTGTACCTATCAGAAAGCCCCCACGCAAATCGGAAACAACGTTTCAATCGGGCATCGTGCATTGGTTCATGGCTGCACTATTCACGACAACGTGTTGATTGGAATGGGCTCGATTGTAATGGACGGAGCGGTGATAGAATCGAAGAGCATTGTGGCCGCCGGAGCCGTGGTGCTGGAAGGCACTGTTGTTGAAAGCGGATCGGTGTATGCCGGAGTTCCTGCACGAAAAGTAAAATCAGTGGATAAGCACTTGTTTGAAGGAGAAATTCAGCGCATTGCGAACAACTATGTGATGTATGCAGATTGGTTTAAGCCCTAAAGTGTAGCCCAGAGGTCGGCAGTTTCAAGTCGCACCTTTTCGCCAAAAAACAGGCGCGTGCTTTTCTCAAAGGAGTCTGTGAAGTCGGAAACGTAAAAGTGGTGTTCTGCGGGGTGTGTTTCACCCTCGTGAATGTCGTTTTTAAGTTGAGATGCCAATATACTGGCCGCATCGAGCACGTCCACACCGACACTCTTGTAGTACCGCTCTACCTCTTTGCGAATGAGCGGGTAGTGCGTACAACCGAGAATTAGCGCCGATATACCTTTCAGGTGTTTGCTGCCCAGGTAATTGTTGATGATGGTCTGGCTGATGTTATTGTTGAAAAAACCCTCTTCAATCATTGGCACAAGCAAAGGGGTGGCCAGCGACTTGACTGTGAGTGTAGGATTAAGCCGCTGAATGACCCGCGGATAGGTTCGGGTTCGGATGGTTCCTTTGGTTCCTATCACGCCTATTCCTGAATTGATGTAGTTCGATGCTACGTGTTCGGCCACCGGGTCAATCACATTGTACACCTTGATTTGGGGGCCGGCTGCAGCAGCAATTTCGTTTCGTGCTATGCTGGAGGCGGTATTACAGGCCACCACCACCGTTTCGCAACCCTGCTCGGCTAAAAAGCGCGTAATGCGCAGCGAGTAGTGCTTAATTGCTGTGGGCGATTTGTCACCATAAGGCAGGTGAGCTGTGTCGCCAAAATAAATAAGTTGACGATTTGGAAGTGCCTTGTGAATAGCAGCAGCTACTGTTAACCCTCCGATTCCGGAGTCGAAAATACCGATGGGAGCGAGGTTCTCTGCCACGGGGTCGAAGATAGGGAAATTGTATCCGCCAAATTATTCTCTTGCGCAGATCATGAACCTATGAATTTACAGGGGTGGTGAAAACAACACTCCCAACAAAACATTACAGGATACCTTACCTGACCCACCATGGCATCAATCGCTGCCCTGCCGCCAGAGAACATTTCGTTTTACAAGAAGATTAGCACCCCGCTATCCTTCACTGAATGCACTAAACATTTTGGGGTACGCCAGATTAACCCATTGCAAGTTTCTTCATTTCAGAGGGGTAAGAGCCTATGCATACAGCGGCTTCCACGCGCAACTCTGACTGATTGCGCTTTGCTTCCTCAATCAACTCCAGAAGCTCCATTCTCGCATCTTCAAGTTGCGCCAACTTGATCTGAATAACCGGATCGGGCTCTTCATAGCGTACCTGATAACACAGGTTTTTAGCCTTGTAGAAGTTAATTTTCTTATCTATCAACGCAATGATAACATCCTTGGCTTCGAGGTGTGTAAAGTAGTCATTGAGTAAAAGTATTTCAAGGTTTTTCATGATTCAGGGGGTTTTAAAAAAGATGTACCGAGGCCTTCAATTTTACAGGTTCATCATTTTGGGTTAATTCCTGACGCAAACGCGATGCTTCGTTTTGTAACTGCTTTATTCGCTGTTCGCGCATTTTGATATCTTCTTCATTGTCCACACGCGTTATTTTTTGCTCGTGATATTTGATTTTCACATCTATCATTCTAAGGACTAGCTCAACGCCTTCATTTCGGGGGTACGTGCCATTGATAAGCTCTATGTTCATCGTTTTAATTTTTAGTGGTTTACTGTCCCTGGCCGAGGGAAAAGCCTTGTTTCCCGTCGAACAGATAAAGGTTTTCGGTTTTGATGGCATCAACACCTGCATCGGCGGCTCGCTGTAAGAGGTTGATAATATCTTTTGGCTGAATGACAGCACCCGATGCCAGTGGTTGATACCGGCATCGCCAGTGGTCGGTACAAAAGGTTTCACTAAACCCTCCAGGCCAGACCTTAATACCACGGTTGGTAATCATCGCCAGCGACAACTGCGAATCATTGAGACCATTAAGCAATTCGCCCAGTTCGTCGGGGTTTGTGCCGGGCCAGTGTACAAAAACATCTACCCCCACGAGCTCTTTATTCAACGGTTGTTTGCGCTGATAGGGCTTTATGACAATGGCTTTTCCGGCACCCTTTGAAACAGGCTCGAGGGTTTGGGGTGCTTCGCCCAACCTATCGATAACAGCCTCTGCAAAAGCCTTGGTGCCCACCCGCTGTTTGCTAAGTCCGTGACGGAATATATCTTCTGTGTGCACGCCATCTTCAATGGTTCGAAGCCAGGCGTTATGTATTGTTGCTCCAGTATCCCCTTGCCCGATGTGGCTGAGCATTTGAATGGCTCCGTGCAGCAAGCCTGAGGGGTTGGCTACGTCTTTCCCCGCAATGGGAGGAGCGGAGCCATGAATAGCCTCGAACATAGCACATTGCTCGCCAATATTGGCAGACCCGCCAAGTCCTACTGAGCCCGTAATCTGCGCTGCCACGTCAGAAATGATGTCACCATAAAGGTTGGCGGTAACAATCACATCAAAAATTTCCGGGGTATCGGCCAAACGAGCAGCTCCTATGTCAATAATCCAGTGGTCGATTTCAATGTCGGGGTACTCCCCGGCGATTTCACGAAAGACCTCGTGAAAAAGACCATCGGTTTGCTTCATGATATTGTCTTTGCTGAAGCATGACACCTTTCGGCGGCCCTCATTTTGGGCATATTCAAAGGCGTATCGAATAATTTTCTCGCAGCCCGGGCGGCTTATAAGCTTGAGGCACTGAACCACTTCGTCGGTTTGGCGGTGCTCAATACCTGCGTAAAGGTCTTCTTCATTCTCACGCACTATCACTACATCCATGTTGGGGTGGTTGGTGCGTATAAAGGGATGCAGGCTTCGGCAAGGACGAATGTTTGCAAACAGCCCCAGGGCTTTGCGTGTTGTTACGTTCAGGCTTTTGTACCCGCCTCCCTGCGGGGTGGTAATGGGTGCTTTCAGAAATACCTTGTTTTGTCTAATGGTATCCCAGGCTTCAGGAGCAATTCCTGATGTATTACCAGATTTGTAGACTCGTTCACCTATTTCTATTTCATCAATGGTGAGCGCAGCGCCCGCCTTTTCCAAAATTTTGAGTGTGGCCGCCATGATTTCGGGACCGATGCCATCACCGTGCGCAACTGTTATTCTTGTAGACATTGATTTGATTTTGGAGTGCAAATTTCAGAAACCTAAGTCATAGATAATAATATATATTTGCGATAAATATCATTATCCTTCTTTATGAACTACACTCTTCATCAGCTACAACTTTTTTTAAAGTTACTGGAAACCAAAAGCGTAACAAAAACAGCAGAAGCCATGTACCTCACCCAGCCGGCTGTTTCGCTGCAGCTAAAAAAGTTGCAGGAGCAGTTTCGGGAGCCCCTGTTTGAGGTTGTTTCGCGGCGCATACACATTACGCCTTTCGGTTATGAAATTGGTCTGGCTGCCGGCAAAGCATTGGAACTGATGGAATCTATCAACCATCGTTCTGAAGGCTTTGAAGGTAAGCTCTCGGGTCGACTGAGAATTTCGGTAGTTTCAACAGGAAAGTACGTGTTGCCTTATTTTTTAGCTCCTTTTATCCATCAACATCCGTCTATCAACCTTTCGATGGATGTAACCAACAAGTACAAGGTGGTTGAAACTCTTGAGCATAACGAAGTAGATTTCTCACTTGTATCTGTTATACCTGAGCACCTCAGTCTTGAGAGGTTGGATTTGCTGCCCAATAAGCTATATCTTATTGGTGGGCGGAATGACCGTGGTCTTGCTCAACCCAAAAAGCCGGCCGATCTTGAGCAACACCCCTTGATTTACCGCGAGGAGGGGTCGGGAACAAGGCTTACCATGGAGCGTTTCCTTGTGTCGTGTGGTGTGAAACAACGCAAAAGGCTGGAGCTCACCTCCAACGAAGCGGTAAAGCAGGCCGTTATTGCAGGTTTGGGTTACTCTGTGATGCCGTTGATTGGCATCAAAAACGAACTGCAGAATGGTGACCTGCGGATCTTACCCATGAAAGGCTTACCGCTGGAAACTACCTGGAGCCTTGTGTGGCCGCGGGGCAAAAAGCACGCCCCAACCGCTGCTGCGTTTGTTCAGTTTCTCGAGGCTCAAAAAGAGGGCATTGTGGAGCGCGATTTTGGATGGCAGGTAGCGCTCGACACCTGAGCAAAAAAAGAGCGTCACGGGTTGCTCCTGAACCCGTGACGCCTCAATCAATAAACGGTGCCTTAAATTTTGCGCACAGTGGTGACCACAGCGTTACCCATGGCCGGGATGACCTGCTCGTATTTTTCCGCCAGTCCGGCCTCCGGGTTGATCCAGTAGGTTGTTACGTCGGCCTCGTTGTCTACAGCTGTCACCGTAACCTTCCAGCAAGAAGCTCCATTTACCTCTTCGCGATCATGTACTTTCAGGTTTACCTGCTTTGACTTGAGGGTCATCATGTCGGGCATTGAGAACGTGAGTGCGTACCCTGCGTCGAGCGGCAGTCCGGCCAGAACTTTATCCATTCCCGCGCCATCGCTCACAAAGGCACCTGAGTATACAATTTCCATGTCTTGCCCCATGGCTTTAACAGCCACTATTCCGGGGTTAAAGATCATTACGATAGTTTGACCGGCCTGGTTAATGACGCGCTCTCCAGGGCTCATATCCGCGTGGTAAGACATCACATCTTTGCTCTCTCCCATCGGGCCGCGCGAAACATCGGTCACCACCCACTGGTCGGCATTTTTAGCCACCTCCCGGGTCATGGTCATGTCAAGCTGTTGACCCTGAACCGACATTTTCACGTCGTATTCAAACGAGCCCTCCTTGAAAACCCTTTTAAGCTCGGGAAGCGCATCGGCAGAGCTTACCTCTGCTTTTGGCTCATAGGTTACTGTGGAAATGTCAACGCGAAGTTCTTCAAGCCTTTTGGCTACATCCTCTGGCATATCTTCCTGGTATCGCCCTCCGAGAATACCGGCCAGAAACTTCTCTATTTCGGCAAACATCGCCATGTTATTCACAGGCTTAGCAAAGCCGTGGCCCTCATCATCGGCCAGCAGGTAGCTCACCTGTTTGCCGCGGTCGCGCATGGCAATGGCAATCTGATCGGCCTCGGCTTTTTTCACACGCGGGTCATTGGCTCCCTGTATAATCAGCAATGGCTTCACAATTTTGTCGGCGCTAAAAAGAGGGCTCGCCTCGCGAATGCGCTTTTCCCCTTCTGGGGTGTTGGGGTCACCTACCATTCCGTGGAGGTAAGCGCGGGCAGATTCCCAATAAGGAGGAACGCTCTCGAGCAGGGTGAAGATATTGCTGGGGCCTACGATGTCCACCCCGCAAGCGTAGAGGTCGGGTGTGAAGGCCAGTCCGGCGAGGGTAGCGTAACCGCCGTAACTACCACCCATAATGGCGATGCGCGATGGGTCGGCAATTCCCTCATCAATAAGGTGTTTAGCGCCCCAGGTAATGTCGTCTTGCATCAGCAAGCCCCACTGCATGTCTCCTGCGTTCATAAATGCCTTTCCATAACCTCCGCTAGCCCGGAAATTGGGCTGCATTACGGCGTAGCCACGGTTGGCAAGAAACTGCACAATTGAGCTGTATCCCCAGTAATCGCGGGGGCCTTTTGGGCCTCCGTGCACAAGAATAACCACCGGTAGGTTTTTGGCCTCAACTCCTTGCGGTATGGTCAGATAACCCGGAATTTCGAGTCCGTCGCTGCTTTTGTAGCGGATGGGCTTCATGGGTGCCAAATGCTCTTCTACCTTCTTTAGTTCAGGACGCGGGGTGTACTGGTGAATCAGCTCGCGGGTCGCTGTGTCGAAAAACCACGACTCAGAAGCGTACCTGTCTCCCGAAACGGACACCAGAAACTTTGAGTAATCGCGGGTGGAGCTTTGAAAGCCCACTTCTCGCCCCGGAAATTTGGACTTCAGAAACTCGTAGTTTTCTTTCCATGTATCATCTTTCCAGTAGGTACGGCGCTTATCGTCCACATAGCTGGTAGATACCATTTTGCGCGTATTGCGATCCATACGCATGCCGCCAAAATCCACGCGGCCTTCGGGGTCGCTTTCCAGAAGTTTTTTGTCACCGGTTTCGGGGTCCATCAAAAAGAGTGTGCTCAAATCAAGCTCGCCCTTATTGGTAACGAGGTACATTTTGGTGTTGTCCTCGTTCCAGCCATATACGCCGGCGCTCTCTGTTACCAGGGTTTCGTACACCGGCACCAGCTCATCACCTTTTTTATAGAGAATCTGGGTGGTTCCGGCCTCGTCTGTGCGGTAAAGCAACCGAAGGTTGTCGTCCCAGTCGAAACCATAGCTAGTGATGCGATCGTTGTTTTCGTAGATCAGTTCCAGTTCGCCGGTTGAGATTTTCAGCGAGTAAAGGTCGTGCCAGGCTTTATCCCGGTCGTTCAATCCAATCAGGAACAAGTCGGGGTTCTTGTCGCTCGCCTGATAAATCTGTGCTGTAACGTCTTCGCGTGGCGTGAGGTTTCTTGCCTCCGGCACTTTTCCCTCTTCGGCTTTTGCCATCGGGTCAACGGCAAAAATGTTCATGTTTTCGTCGCCGTCTTTATCCTTAACAAAAAGAATGTACTTACCATCAATGCTCCATGAATAGCCGTACATGGGGCGCTTGCTATCGGTAATGGCTCGGGCGGCGTCAAAGGGCTCGTCAAATTTTTTGACCCAGATGTTCATAATGCCATCGTATTCTTTCAGAAAGGAAATCCATTTTCCGTCGGGGCTGAGTTGGCCTCCTGATATTTCAGGGTTTCCGAAAAACAGTTCGCGATCCAGTAGTGGTGTTTCCTGGGCTGATACCAGCCCGGTAAATGCTGCTAAAAGCATAATAATGGGTGTTTTGAAAAATTTAATTCTTTTCATTGTGATGTATTTGATTTCCGATTGTTGGATTGAATGCTGAATGAGCCCGCAAGTTACGCAGCTTCACCTGAAGTGCCCCAGTATATTTTATTGGAGCGGCACATTACGAGGATAATTGGGATGATCGGGATTTTGATAGGAATTTAACTACATTCATGCCAATCAACCCAGTAGCCATGAGACTCTATCTTGTTCTGATATTTACCTTCTCATTCAGTGTTCTTTATGCACAGAAAACAGATTCTGGTTATACCTTGGTTTTTGACCGGGAAAGTACTGTTGACTCGCGAAAAGAAGCGGCATACGCAATGGGATTAACGGATTTCGCAGACCTACACCCTTACTCAATGCTTGCGGTTCGGGGCGACGAGATGCCTTCCTCTGACTTGTTGGTAGTTTTTGGTGTCAAGAGCATTGGCGGCTTTTACATGAAAGGTGAAAACACATTTGGGGCAGAGACAGGCGAGTTGTTTGCCGTGCTCAATCAAGGCGTTGATGCCGGGCGTGCTCGAGCGCTTTGTGACCGCCTCAACCTGAAAGCACCTGTTTCCAATGCTTTTCTGCCTCATATTCTGAAAATTGAAACCGGGTTGTATGTAAATCACAACGAGGTAGCTCAGGAGCTGGAGCGCAGCGGCTTGTTCAAGCTGGTGGTTCCGCGGGTCATTTTTTCGGTATCTGACTGCTCCGTGAACGACCCACACTTTCACCGCCAGTGGTCCTTAAAAAACAATGGTACCGCCCTCCAGGGAAACGGAACACCTGGGGCTGATATTGACGTAGAACTCGCCTGGGAAATCACGACTGGTAACGCTGATATTGCTATTGCTATTCTCGACAGCGGTGTGGATACACTTCACCCCGACTTAAGCAATAAGCTTTTACCGGGATACGACGCGATGGATGGAGAAACCCAGGGGTACCCGGTACCGTCATTTGCCAGCGATGGCCATGGAACAGCTTGTGCCGGAATCGCAGCCGCCGAAACCGACAATGGTGAAGGTGTTGCCGGCGTGTGCCCTGAATGCATGTTGATTCCCGTACGTGTGTTTACCTATGTTGAATTATTTGGACAGGTCATTCCGTTTTCAGACGCTGAGTCTTTTGTGAATGGCATCAGCTGGCAGTGGCAAGTGGCCAACGCTGATGTTTCGAGTAACTCGTGGGGCTTAACAGATGACATGCTGGCGCTCTTTCCGGGGCAGGATTTGCTGGTAAACGAAGCCATCGACGCTGCGTTGAATCAAGGTCGCGACGGGCTGGGTCTTATCATGGTATTTAGCAGTGGTAATACCGGTGATACCGATGTTGAACCGATATGGCCGTCTCGCTTGCCCGGCACTTTTGCAGTGAATGCTACAAGTATGTGTGATGAACGAAAGTCGCAGACCTCTTGCGACGGCGAAAACTGGGAGGGCAACACCGGCCCCGGGCTGGATGTATCGGCTCCGGGAGTGCGTATTTCCACCACCGATATGGTAGGCGCTGACGGGTACCACAGCAGCAACTACTATCATTTCTTTAATGGAACCTCTGCCGCGTGCCCCATTGTAGCCGGTGTGGCCGGGCTTGCGCTCTCACTGGACCCAGGCCTGAGCCGCCAGTCATTGGAGTCGGCATTGCGTCGTGGTTGCGAAAAAATAGGCGGGTACAATTACGACACCAATACTCCTGACGGCACCTGGAGCGCAGAAACAGGCCATGGGCGGATCAATGCGCACATGGTGCTGCTTGAAGTTCCTGCCCTCAATGTGCAGGAGGCATACCACACTGGGGTTATTCACTTGAATCGTGGGGCGGAGCATGAACTCATTGTAGAGAGCGGATTGGCTTCCTGGTGGGTGTTTGACTCGATGGGGCGGCTGGTTATGACGCAAGGGGAGAGCAACAACCTTATTTTACGCAGGGGTGATTTTGCGTCAGGCTTGTACATGGCAACCTGGCAGAGCGGAAACCAAAACGGTGTGGTGAAGGTCTTGATTCCCTGACATAGGTACAAAAAAAGCCCCGCGAGGCTGAGAACCTGCGGGGCTGAAACTGTTGCTGAGGGCTTGTAGATGTGATAAATGAACCAACCTATTTAACCAAATCTATTAACCAAACTATTAACCAAATGCGCCCTCGTGGAATGCAACAGCCGTTATGAAAAGAACGTTTGCTTTCTAACGTCAAACTCCCTGCCATTGTTATCCAACTACCGGAAGCAACGTTGTATTTAACACTTTTTGCGGCCAAGCCGCCACTTTCCGTTGAAAGTTCAGTAGTAAAACGAACGTAACCTGCTGAAATTGCCTGAGAAACTGTAAAATTATGTTAAGCCTGAAATGTGATTAAATGGGTAAGGGCCCGTTTTGGAAGGGACTTTGGTTGGGGTTAAAAAAATGTATATTTGGCGGGTAAACCTTTCCATCACGACCATGAGTAAAACAATCATCGTTCCTACTGACTTTACACCCATCGCAGAAAATGCGCTGGAGCACGCCATCGCTGTTGCCAAAACCATTGGCGGAGAAATTGCGCTTCTTCACATCGTTCCTAAAAAATCGCATGTGGAGGAGGGCCGCACCAAGCTTAATATGTTAATTGAGCGCTTCGCTGAAATCAACCACGTAATCAGCATCAAACCGGTTATCCGTGTGGGTACAATCTTTGAAGACATTGGAGACGTAGCTGAAGAGCTTGAAGCCGAATTGATTCTAATGGGCACACATGGGCTTCGCGGTATGCAGTTCATTACCGGAAGCCACGCGTTGAAAGTTATTACAAGCAGTTCAACGCCTTTTGTGGTTGTGCAAGAGAGCAAAATCAAAGAAAGCGGATACGACGACATCATTGTTCCTTTGGACTTAAGCAAGGAAACCAAACAAAAGCTCAGCATTGTGGCCCAGATGGCTAAATACTTCAAGTCCAGGGTACACCTTATGATTCCGCGCGAGAATGATGAGTTCCTGAAAAACCAGCTTGACCGCAACCTCAACTATGCCAAACAGTATTTCTCTGATGAGGGAATTGAGTTTACCACCAAGGTAAGCGAAGAAAAAAGTGGCGACTTTGACGAAGGGATTGTGGCGTATGCCAAGGAAATCAACGCTGACCTGATTGCGATTATGAACCTGGCAGCTAACTCACTTGTGGGCATGTTGGGCAGCGGTTATGTTCAGCGCATCCTCACCAACGATGCGCAGGTACCCGTATTGATTGTGAATCCCATCAGCACCACGATTTCCAAAACGTTTTTCCGCGCAATGGGCGGTTAATTATCACGTTGAATTATACTCTACCAGGCAATCAGCCCGCTGTGGAGTGTTGTTTCAATAAGCACTGAGGCGGCTCTTTATCTCCTGGAGATGAGCCGCCTTTTTAACTTGCCTCAATCTGATGGCAGACGGCGTAAAGTAGCGGTGAAGGTTGAAAAACTTAACTTGTATTTCGTCCCACTGTTTATCGGTTTTTATGATGCCATAGTGCATGAGCTCTACCTTAAGGCTATCAGCTATTGGGTGAAAGTCGTCTCTTCCGAGGTAGTCAAGGTCTGCGTCGCAAATTATTTCGTCCAGCTTGTTGTACGGGTGGTGTGGGACTCGAGTGGCTAAAATCATCTGGCCAATGGTGGCTACTTCCTCCGGGCTGTATCCGAATTGAGGCAACATCTCTGAGGCTATACCCGCGGCGAGCTCTTCGTTGTCCATGTATTGCTCACAAAAACCAATGTCGTGAAAAAGGGCGGCGGTGCGCACCATGATTGTGTCGTGCTTTGAAACACCTTCAAGGTAGCAAAGTCTGTCAGCCGCGCGAACCACGTCAGCAGTGTGTTTGATATCATGGTAAATCAACACATCCTCAAGCTCGTGAGCAAGCTTGGCAAACACCCAGTTTTCTGCTTCTTTGTAGTGCATTATCGTTTAGCAACAGGTAAAATTACGCATTCTTAAAAACCCACACCCACCATCAGGATATCATCTACCTGTGGGTGTCCCTCCATCCATGTATCGAGCCTTAACATGAACTCCTTTTGCTGCTCTTCCATGGGTAAGTGATGGGCAGACAGTATCATGCTTCTGAACTGCTTATACATGAACTTCCTCCCTTTTGGGCCGCCAAACTGATCTACAAAACCATCGGAAAAGAGGTACACCTTATCTCCCGGCAACATCGGAACTGTGTGTTGCTCAAAAACCACGTTGTCGCGTTCAATACCTCCAATTGAGCATTTGTTGGGTTTCAGTTCCTGAAGCGCACCGTTGCGCACAAGGTAGAGTTGAATATTGGCCCCTGCGTACTCGAGCGTACGTGTTCGGGTATCAAACACGCACAGGGCCATATCCATGCTGTCGCTTACGTTGTTCTCCTCGTTGGTTTTGTGCAGGTTTTGCTGCGCTATGAGGTGAAACGACGACAGAATCCGCTGTGGAGTAAGGTTTGCTTCGTTATCCTTTACCGCCTGATTTAAACCATTGAATCCCACAAGGCTCATAAATGCTCCTGGTACACCGTGCCCCGTGCTGTCAACCACTGCAAAAAGTTGTTTGTTCTTCAATTGCCTGAACCAATAAAAATCGCCACTGACGATATCGCGCGGTTTGTAAAACACAAAGCTGTCCGGAAACATTGTGCTGATTTCGCGCATGGGCGGCAGGATGGTTTCCTGCAGCCGTTTGGCCGAACGGATACTGGCAGTTACATCCTGGTAGAGTTCTTCTATTTGGTGGCTTTTTTCAACCACCTCCTGGGTTCGTTCTCTTACCTGACGTTCGAGGTTCCGTTCATTGTCGCCAAGTTCGCGAGCCATTTTCAGCAAAGCTGCGCCCAGTTTGTCTTCGTTGCTCAGCGGTTGGTAGGGGTAATCAAAGTTTCCCTGCCCCACTTTCTCGGCAAATTCGGTAGTGTGTTTTACGCTATCTATAAGCGTATTGAGTGCTTGCGCCATCTCTCCTATCTCATCGCGGGTAATTTTAACCGGCTCTTTGGGCACCACTCCCCTACCCATAGAGAGCAGTGCTGTTTTAAGCTGGCGCACGGGCCTCACAATGGATCTTCCTGTAAGAAGAGCAATAAGAATACCCCCCAGAAAAAGCCCTATTCCAAACGACCGGAGGTACACCTGTAACTGGTCGAACCCGGCGTGCATCTCAGCGCTGTCCCGATCCACGCTTTTTCGGATTTTGATAATCAGGTTATTGAGGTCAAAAAGAATTTCTTTGGCCTTTTCGTCAATTACACCGCCCTCTTCGGCCAGATCGCGTGCATAGAACACATTAAAGTCCTCGTCGTAGCTGCGCATATCCGGCAATTCCTTTTTAACAATCTCGTAGAGCTTAAGGAGTTCATCAATCGATTTGGTAATTCTGTTCTTCTTGATAACGTCATTCTCATCCCATGCAAGTGCTATTTTGTTCAGGCCTGCAATGATCTCCGGTAAATCCTCTTCGGTAATACGCTTCAGGGTGCGTTTTTCCTCGGTGTCTTCGCGGCTTTGCACAAAGGCCCAGTTGGTAATGAGCATTCGGGTGCGAATCACTTCATAGCGCAATTTTTCCAGCTGCTGCACCGACGGAATGTACACTTCATTGATGCGGTCGTTAATTCGGCGGGAATCTGTAAGGGTTTGGTTGGTAATAAGGAACACGAGCAAAATGCAGAGAATGATTACCCCGAAGCCAGTGTATAGCTTGCCTCCTATGGTAAACCGAAATTTCATGCCGGGGAGGCCAGGGGCTTCATTATTTGTTGGTTTGTTGGGTGTCCTTGAGCATTTCGCGGTATTTGTTCGCTTCCTCGTTGTTATTCAGGCTCAGGTAGATTCCCCTCAACGCGATGAGCGTTTCTCTGCGCTTGGGGTCAAGTTCATGTGCTTTAAGCATAAAGGGAAGCGCCTCACGGAACAACTCCACACTTTCGGCCTGAACCTTTACAATAGTTGGTATTTGAGCCTCCGCATCAATTTGCTCAATACCATAAGCGCCTTCGTTGTACAGGTTGATGGCAGTGTTGTAATTCGCCCCATAGTTTTCGGGGTCAATCTCAAGTACAACTTTGTAATTATCCAGCGCTTTAAACAGGAATTCTTTGTGCTTGTTGCGATCCTGCTCGTAGATTTTTCTATTGCTGGTTGCCAGGGCTTTAAAGTAAGTAATGTCGCGCTCTTCAAAGTTGAATGACGGTTCAATTGCGCGTTGAAGGTCTTTATAGGCTGCGTAAAGCTCTTCAGAGCGATGAATGGTTTTAGGGTCGAGTTCGCGCATTACCACCACCGCATCATTGTAAAGGGAAGAGGCAAGGTAGCGCAGCGATTTCAAGTTGTTTTCTTCGTACGCATTGCCGGCATCCAGTTCCATGGAGCGCTTGTAGGATTCAATGGCTTTTTCCCTGTGGGAGTGCCGCAAAGCATCGTTTTTAGCCTCATTGAACAGGTCTTTGTATACGAAGCCACGGATGTGCCAGCTCATGGCCTCCTCTTTACCTTCTTCTGAAACCACAGCAGCATCAATGAGCGATGCCGCACGAGCATAGTCTTTTTGCTGATAAGCCTCGTAAGCCTGTATGGTGGTAGCGGGCTGGGCCTGCACAAGGGGTGCCGTCAACAGAGCCGCACTCAACAGTGTGCTGAAGAAGATCAGGTTGTATGTGAGCTTTTTCATACGCATCAGTTTTCTACATGTAATGCGAGACCTTTCAATGACATGCCTACAAACAGGTTGTTTCGCTCTGCATTGGGAACGCTCAATTCGAACTTTAGATTATCGTCAACCACAATAAAATTGATTGCAACCCCCTTTGTGAGGGCTCCCTTGTGGTGAGAAATGAGCAGGGTGCTTGTACCATTCACATAGCTAATTACATCATCGAGAGATGAGCTGAATTCGTTGTCAACAAACAAAATGTGGCAGGTGGTGAAGTTCTGCGTGTTAGAAATTTTGCGAATTTCTATGGGCTGGCTACCAATGGTTTTACCATTATACTTAGTAACCAATTGCTGGTACATACTGGAGCTCCCCATTACACCTATGATGAAGTTGCCTTTTTTGAGATGATCGGGCCAATCTATCATCTTTGCAAAGTTGTAGATGTAACTGGCTTTGATGATGGCGGCAGTATCCTTTTCATCAAAGCGAGGTCCTTCAGGGTCGGTGGTAGGCGCAAAAGCCAACACCACCGACAATAGAGTCAGTACTGCCAAACACTTCAGAAAAGATACACCGCGCATCATGGGTTAAAGTTAACGCTACTTTCCTATAATGGTCATTGCGTGGATATTTGTTTTCCACGGTGTTATCTTAATAGCCCCGAGCCATCATTTACTTGCCCCGTTGCTAATAAATTTTGCTGGTCTATCTGTGCGCAGAAGGCATGTTCTCCAGGTCGCGATCAAACAGGTACAGCCCTCCCTTATCATTTCCTATCATGTTGAGTTTATCCATGATGGTTCGGGCCTGTGCTTCCTCTTCAATCTGCTCAGAAACATACCACTGCAAAAAGTTGTGGGTGGTATAGTCCTTCTCTTCCAGGGTGGTGTGAACCAAGCCGTTGATTTCTTCTGTTACCTTGATCTCATGACCTAACAAAGATTCAAAAATATCACCCAGGCTTTTGAATTTAGCTGGTGGCTGCTTGAGGGCAGGCACAATAGCGTGCCCCCCACGTTCATTGATAAATCGCACCAGTTTGAGCATGTGCATGCGTTCTTCGTCAGACTGTGTGTAGAGAAATTTAGCAGTGCCATTGAAGCCCTGGGTTTCTGCCCATGAAGCCATTGAAAGGTAAAACTGTGAGCTGTCTGCTTCTACCTCTACCTGCCTGTTAAGCGCCTTTTCTATTTTTTTGGATAGCATAATTGTTCTTAGTTTTAGCGAATTCAAAGTTAGGTTTTATCTGCCTACTAACAAACCTGTCGGTGTTCCGTTTAAAAATCATGTCGCGCAAGAAGAAAAAATCAGGCCAGGAAAAGAAAGGATCACCAGGAAAATCAGCCGGGCAGGATTTGTCGGTGGCTGTCATTGCTGCCTTTAAGCGGGAAGAAAACCGCCCCATGAATTACAAGCAGTTACTGGCCAGCATGGGCTTACACAAGCCCGCAAAGGGCGTGCTTCAGCGGACCCTCGAGAAAATGCTGTACAGTGATTTACTGGACGTGACCAGCCGGGGTAAGTATCGCCTGGTTGATTTTACCCCTGGCGAACTTACCGGTGTTTTGCAGGTAACCCGGCGCGGCGTAGGATATTTACTCACCGAGCAGGGAGAGGAAGATGTGGTGATTAATCCCAAAGACATGGGAACGGCCTTTGATGGTGATACCGTGGCGGTTGTTCTGAAAGGAAAACGATCGGGTCAGCCTTCCGGCCGCATTGTGAAAGTGCTTCAGCGGGCCAGCACTACATTTGTGGGAGTAATTCAAATAAGCGAGCGGTACGCTTTTGTGGTGCCGTCTAACCAGCGCATTCACGTTGATATCTTTGTGCTGCGCAGCAATATTGGTGGAGCCCGAAACGGACAAAAAGTCATTGTTGAAATGACCGGCTGGCCTGATGAATCGGAAAACCCGGTTGGAAAAGTTGTGGCCGTTTTGGGTAATCCCGGTGATCACGAGGTAGAAATGCACGCCATCATGGCAGAATTCGGGTTGCCCATGGACTTTAAGGCTTCTGTTCAGGAGGCTGCCGACAAAGTGGATACTCAGATAACTCCTGCCGAAATCAAGCGCCGCCGCGACTTCAGAAAAGCCACCACTTTCACCATTGACCCTGTAGATGCGAAGGATTTTGACGATGCGCTTTCGGTAGAGTTCCTCAAAAACGGCGTTGTTCGGGTGGGTATCCACATTGCCGATGTCTCGCATTACGTGCAACCCGGCGATGTGCTCGACAATGAAGCGTACCAACGTGCTACTTCAGTGTACTTGGTTGATAGAGTAGTGCCTATGTTACCGGAGGTTTTGAGCAACCTTGTTTGCTCGCTGAGACCCGAGGAGGAAAAGTTGTGCTTTTCTGCAGTTTTTGATTTAGATGAGAACGCAGCCATCAAGACTGAGTGGTTTGGACGCACGGTTATCCGTTCAGACCACCGTTTTACCTACGAAGCTGCCCAGGAGGTAATTGACGCTCAAAAAGGGCCCTACCTCAAAGAGTTGAATACCCTTTTGGGTTTGAGCAAGATTATGCGCAAGGCCCGAACCGCATTCGGGGCCATAGAATTTGGTGGTAGTGAAGTACGCTTTGACCTTGACGACAACGGTAAACCCATTGGTGTGCGGGAGAAAAAGCTACAAGACACCAATCGGCTGATTGAAGACTTTATGTTGCTTGCCAATCAGCGTGTGGCCATGTTTGTAAGTCAGCGTAAACCTGACAACCCCATTCCTTTTGTGTACCGCGTGCACAACGAGCCGGACGAAGACAAGCTCACCGAACTCCGGGCATTTGCCCAACGCTTCGGTCACGAAATGAAAGCCGCTAAAAATAAAAGTGCCGCTTTTGCCATTACCGAACTACTGAGGAATGTAGCCGGTAAACCCGAAGAGAACCTGCTTCGCCACATGGCTATCCGAAGCATGGCCAAAGCCGTGTATAGCACCCAAAACATCGGACATTACGGTTTGGGCTTTCAGTTTTACACCCACTTTACTTCACCCATTCGCCGGTATCCTGATGTGATGGTGCATCGCGTGCTGGAGCGCGTGCTACAAGGTGAGTCGGGTCCGGATCAGGACACACTGGAATCGTCGTGCCGGCATTGCTCGCTGCAAGAAAGAAAAGCTTCCGAAGCCGAAAGGATGTCAATCAAGTACAAGCAGGTAGAGTTTATGATGGAGCGCGTTGGAGAGGTTTTCGAGGGTATTGTTTCGGGCCTCACCAGCTGGGGGATTTTTGTGGTGCTCAACGACAACGCCTGCGAAGGAATGATGAACCTTCAACAAATGGAAGGCGATTATTTCGTTTTTGATGAGGAGCGCTACCGTGTTGTGGGTAAGCGAACCAAAACGGTATTCGAAATTGGCGATACGGTCACCATTCGTGTAGTGCGCGGCGACCTGATTAATCTGCAATTGGATTTTGAGTGGGTTCCCTAAACCTCTACACGAGGTTGATGCGGTTATTTAACTCGTCTTTGTATGACCCCCCGATTGGAATCACTTTTTTATCGTTTTCCAGAATCAGGTTGGGTTGCTCAATGGCCGCAATTTTGTCCAGCCGCACGATAAATGAGCGATGCACGCGCACAAAGTCTTCCGATGGGAGTTTTTTCTCGATATCCTTCATCGTGGAGTGAATGGTATAGCGAGAATTGAGTGCGTTGATAACCACGTAGTCTTTTAGGGCTTCCACAAAGTAAATGTCTTCGGTTCTGAGTTTTACCAGTCGAGAGTTGGATTTCACAAAAATAAAGTCCTTGCTGTCTTTGTTCTCCACGATAGAGTAGAGCATGTCGCGCTCTTTCCGCACTTCGCTTTCCCGCTTGTGCTTATAGATGGCCATCTCAATAGACGTGTGAATATCAATTTCCTTGAATGGCTTGATGATATACCCGCACGGTTCGGTTACTTTAGCCCTCGCGAGGGTTCCTTCGTCAGCGTAGGCAGTGAGATAGATTACCGGGATATTTAGCTCGCCCCGGATCTGGTCTGCTGCTTCTATACCGTTCATGTCGCCTTTCAGCATGATGTCCATCAAAACAATATCAGGCATGTTTTCACGGGCAAGCTCAATGGCCTTCTCGCCCGTAGATGCAGCTCCTACTACATTATATCCCAGTTTTTTGAGGCTCTGTTGAATGTCTTTTGACACGATGCTTTCGTCCTCAACCACCAATACGTTTGTCTTAGCCATGGCTCAGTGTTCGTTCGTTTACTTTTTCAAATGTAATGAAATATTCCGTTCCCTCGCCCGGCTTTGAACGGAAGCTTACCTCTCCGTCCAGCTGCTCAATAAGCGTAAAAACCAACTGCAGTCCGAGCGTATCTGTATCTTCAAAGTTAAAATCTTCTGTTACACCCACCCCGTTATCACTCACCCCCAGTTTCACCTTGCCGTTCTCTTCGCGGATTGAAAGTTTGAGAATCCCTTTCTGTCCATTAGGAAATGCATATTTCAATGCATTAGAAACCAGCTCATTAACAATAAGCCCGCAAGGTATTGCCTGATCAAGGTTTAGAAAAACCCTTTCGAAATTGGTCTTGAGCTGAAGGAGTTGTTGACCAACACTGTAAGAATGAACCAGGTTCTTGGTCAGGCTCATGATGTAATCAGAGAAATCAATGGAGCTGAAGTCGCTGGTTTGGTATAGGCTTTCGTGGATAAAGGACATTGACTTGATACGATTCTGGCTTTCCCTCAGTATGCTCAGCGTGTTCTCGTCTTTTACGTACGATGACTGGAG
Source organism: Cryomorphaceae bacterium (assembly GCA_007695365.1). Lineage (NCBI taxonomy): Bacteria > Pseudomonadati > Bacteroidota > Flavobacteriia > Flavobacteriales > Cryomorphaceae > Cryomorphaceae bacterium. The sequence goes on from REDV01000079.1 coordinate 21,962, forward strand.
GTTGAGAATGCTTGAAATAACCTGCAGATTGTTCTTTACCCTGTGATGCACTTCCTGAAGCAGTATTTCCTTTTCGTGCAAGGACTCGCGCATTTGCTTTTCAATGCGCTTTTTATCGGTAATCTCATGGGCCATGCACGATAACTCGCTTACTGTACCGTCCTCTTTCCTGATGGGATTGAGAAAGGTCTCAATGTAAAAGGTTTCCTTTTTGTTAATTTTCAACATTCCTTCAAAGCGATTGGATTTACCTGCCAGTGCTTCGCCATAAAGCTGTTTCATGCCGGCTTGCAAATCCTTTCTCACATAGGGTTTGATTTTCTCCATGAAATTATCGCCAATATGAATTTCAAGACCTAGGTTCTTGTGCATTAAAAGCCCGAAATTGGTATTGTATGATGTGACCCTGAACTTGTGGTCGAGGGTCCATATCATCATGGCCGAAGAGTTGAAAATGGACCCTATTTTAGCCGTTTGCTCCTTAATTTTTACTTCAGCCTGCTTCTTGTAGGTTACCGAATGGGCAATGCCACTCAATTCTACCACCTCATTTTTTTCGTTCCGAATCGGGTTGAGAAAGACGTCATACCATTCTTGCTTCTTGTCGTTATCCAGAAAATGACATTCAAATTGCTGTGATTCGCCTGATGAAGCACAATCGTGGTACTTACCTTTCCAAAAAGCTCTTTCAGTTTTACTCATTTGACTGCCGAGTCCGTTAAAAACCTCTCCATATCGCAACTCCTGCCCTGTAAGTTTTTTTACTACCGCGGCAAACCTGTTGTTATAGGAAGTCACTCTTCCTTTTAAATCCTGCGACCAAATCAGATAATGGCTGCTTTGAAAGATAGAACGAATTTTTGCTGCTTGTGCTTCTGCCTCGGCCTGTGCAATTTTTTTGTCTGTTATGTCCAGTATAAGCTCTCTGGAGCCCATATAAACACCTTTTTCAAATACCGGTGATGAATTGACCTGTACAAATCTGGTTTTGCCCTTGTGGTCCACCAACTCAAATTCAAGGTTATTGATAGACAACCCTTTGTTAAGATATGCTTCGCGTTGTTCGCGCACTGTTTTTCGCTGACCGCGTTTTACCATTTGCAGCAGATTCAAATTTTCTGCTTGAGATGATTTTGCAGCCAGAAGCTTTAGTGCTGCTTTATTCCAGTACTTTAAGTTGCCTTTAGGATCAATCATCAGATAGGCATCCGACATGTTATCAAATAGGTCGCGATAGAGTTCTTCGCGGTAACGCAGGTTCTCGGCAGCTTCCTTTTCCTTGCTGATATCGCGCGATACACCCATGGATCCGAGGTATTTTCCATCTTTAGAATGCAGACGTGAAGCTGAAAGGAAGGCTATAAAAACTTCACCGCTTTTTCGCTTGTTGCGAACCTCCATGGCTATGCTTTTTTGCCCGGCCAGGGTTTTACGCACTCTTCTGTATTCAAGTTTGTCAGCAAAAAGCATTTCAGTTGTGGTACCCAAAACATCTGAGCGCTTGTAGCCAAATTGTTTCTCTGCCGCTTTATTGAACACACTTATTTTGCCGTTTTCGTCTTCGGCAATAATCATATCCATCGAGCTCTCAATCACTGCTTCATTAAAGTTACGCGACGCTTCCAGTTCGCGCTGGGTCACTTTGTGCTCTCTTATCTCGTGCTTTAGAATCTGATTAATTTCTTCTGCCAGTTGAGCACGCATGCGTTCATGAATCCAATGCTTGCGCTTAGAAAGGTTGCTCAAAATTGTGAGCTGAAATTTTCTGCCCCCCACATTCACATGTACCGTCCGTTCTTCAAGATAAATGGTTTCACCATCCGGATCAATCATCGAAAACTCGTGTACTTCGGGTAATTTTCCTTTTTTCCATTCCTCGAGGCGCAATTTCATCGTTTCTCTAACGTTCTCAGGAAACAGGGCTTGAAATTGTCTTCCTACCACTTCAGCTTTTGATTCCAATCCCATCAACCACGCCGTAGAATCATTGATAAGCACTATCCGTCCTTTTTCGTGTACAATAACACCATCGGGTAAAAAATCCATCCACCCCAATTGAGAGAGAGGAACGTTGAAGTAAGGAGTTCCGGGTATAACAGCATGAAATTGAGCTACAATTAACCCTTGTTCGGAATGGAGAGGCGTGAAAGCAACTTGCAATTCGCTGGCAAGTGCATTACAATCTGCCTTTGCCTGCCGCAAGGTCATTCCCTGTTTTTCAATTTCCTCTTTGATTGATGAAAAGGACTTTCCTTTACAAAACTGAATATTTATCAGCCTTTTAGATTTTTCAATATCGCCTTTCTCGGTAAGAAGAAAAGCAGCACTTTCAGAAATCCATATGACTGTTTGCCGGGCACAATCCAACAATGCCACAGGAATATTGGCCTTTTTCCAATGGCTGATGATATCGTTGTGGCTTAGACTGATCATTTCACATCAGTTTTCAATATCTCCGCCTTCAAGCAGTCCCTCTGCATCACCCTTTTGGACTTTGGTTCCGTTTATCTTGTATTCCAACCCGTTGCGGTATTTTATCGTGAGTTGCAGCATTCCTTCTTCGTTAAACGTTTTCCAGGTACCCACACGCAATCCGCTTTTGTACTTTCCTTCCTGCTTCAGCTGCCCATTCGGAAAAAAGTGACGGTGTCTTCCTGTTTCCAACCCCATGGCATATTCTCCTTCAAACCTTGTTTTGCCATCAAAGTAAAGGTATTTCCACACGCCGTGACGCTCACCATCCAAATAACTACCCCGTGCTTCATGTTCTCCCAATTTGTAATACCACTCCCCTTCTTTGCTGCCGTTGGAGTATTCACCTTCGGTAATTACTTCTCCCTCTGCATTGTATTCTACCGATTCTCCGTCCTCGTAGCCCCTGCGGTAATACTCTTTCCGCAGTACCGATCCATTTTCGTAGTACCAAATCCACTGTTTGTGCGGCTCTCCCTCTATATAAGAACCTTTTTGCAGAATCTGTCCTGATGGGTAGTAAAAAACCCAATCACCATCGCGTTTTGAATCCACATAACTGCCCTCAGACTTTATTTCCCCATCCGGATAGTAGTGGGTCCAGTACCCCTGGTAATAACCCGCCCTGTCTACAATACCTTTTCCTATTTTAACATCGTTGCTGTACATTACGCCATCTATAATGTCCCCACCGCTATCATAAATCCTGTGAATACCTTCTTTTCTTCCTTCCTTGTTGTAACCACCTGTTGAGCGAATGCTTCCATCGGGATAGTATGTGTTCTGTATATCAAGAACTTTTACTTCATCTGCATCCTCAACCAACATTCCGTTCTCGTATTTTTCGAGCGATAACAAGTTGCTTCTTCTGTCGAATGTCTTAAAAATACCATGTCTCAGGCCATTGGTGTAGGTGCCATCTACGGCAATATTGCCATTGGGATGGTAATCTACCCATCGCCCTGTTTTGCGACCTTCAGTATCGTATCTGTTAATAGTTTCCTGCCGGGTAACGAAACCGTTTTCATACCTGATTAGGGTGATGATTCTACCGTCCTTTCCATACTCAAAAGCAGGCCCCTGCTCTTTTCCAGCGTCAAAATCCACTTTTTTTCGCACTTCTCCGGTTTCGTAAAAAAACAGTGTTTCCCCCTGCCTGACGTCGCGTTCGTATTGAGCTACTTCTTTAACATTACCCTCGGGGTCATACCAGATTGTTTCACCGTGCCGTTTCCCTTCGCTGTATTTGATAGCACTCGTTTTGATACCCTCATGGTTGAAAAAAACCCATGTGCTGTCCAGCTCAAAGTTGGTTCTTTTGCCCTTGGATTTAATCGTGCCATCTGGATAGTATGTTTTCCAAAAACCATCAGGCTTACCATCTATCATCATGCCCTCACTGGAAACATTTCCGTTGGGATGGAAGAACTGCTCAAAGACTCCTTCCTGAGCCTGGGTTTTATTCATCCACAGCATACAACTTAAAAGAAGGAAATTTGAAAAAACCTTTCTTGTAGTTATTAGGCTGTGAAATGTGTTCATAAGTGTTGTTGCTTTTGATTGTTTTATGAGTTATGAGCGTTTAATAACAAGTTATTGACACCTGTGGTTTGCTGAAATATTTGGATACCACAATTTTCATCCCAAACAAAAGTACGTGTTGAAAATTACAAACGTGGAAAAGTTTAGCTGAGTTGTCGGTTTGAACTGTTGAAAAAGGTGTGTTTCAATGGCAGGAAAATTTCGTTGAATAGATTTTTTTTATTGACGAATTATTCTAAACAGCCCCTGTACTTAATTTTCCTAATGAAGTTTTCAACGTTTTTTAACACTACCATCACATGGATTGACCACCAAATGTTAGTAAAGTGAACACAACGTTAACCCCATAGTATTTAGCTACCTTTGGGAAGTAAAAATTGAATGAAAGAATAATGAAACAAATAGCAATTGGTTCTGACCATGCGGGTTATGAAATGAAGCAAGGTATTATCGCTTGGCTCAATGAGTTGGGTTATGATGTAACAGACCATGGAACAAATAGTGCGGACAGTGTAGATTATCCGGATTTCGCCCATGCTGTATCGTTGGATGTAGTGAATGGTAAGTGTGAGGTAGGTATTGTGTTGTGTGGATCAGCCAACGGTGTTAGTATGAGCGCCAATAAACACGCCGCTATTCGTTGTGCTCTTTGCTGGAATGAGGAAATTAGCCAGCTCGCACGACAGCATAATGATGCCAACGTACTGGCTATTCCGGCACGTTTTGTGACAGAGGAAGGTGCTCTTGCGATGGTTCAGGCTTTTTTGAATACTTCATTTGAAGGAGGAAGACACCAACGCAGGGTTGAAAAAATTGCTCCATGAAGAAATGGTTTTGTTTAGGGGTTTATACCCTGGCCTTGGTGGCTGTTGGTGCTGCCCAGCCATTCGATACAACAGGTACTCACTATGGAAAAAACATCCATGTTGATTCACTCAGAAAGTACCTTGAGGTTATTGCGTCTGACGAATTTGAAGGCAGAGAAACCGGTAAAAAAGGACAGAAGATGGCGGCGCATTACATAGCGGGGCATTTTGAAAGATTGGGCCTGCAGAAACCCAATGATTCAACCTACTACCAACCCTTTAACGTAAAGGAAGTGAGGATTGATGGTGGTTCAATTATAGTGGGTGGAAAGACATTCTCTTTTTTTTCTGACTTTTATTTCTACGAACCCCTTGCTGCAAGGGGTCTTCGAAATTTTAAGTCGTTGCATTTTTTGGGTTATGGTGTGGATGATTCATTGTACAGCGATTATGCGACTATTGCCAAAGTCCCCGAAACAGCCATAATCTGGGAGGGTGAGCCCGTAAAAGCGGATGGGGATTTTTTACTCACAGGTTCTGAATTGAATACGGATTGGAGCAAGGATTTCAGCAAGAAGCTGGATGCCGCTCGCAACAGGGGAGTGAGAAATCTGCTTATTGTGAATGAAGATTTTGGAAAAGCCATGAAACGCATGGGGTTTTATCTCACCATGCCGCGTATGACGCTGCCCAAAGAGAATGGCAAAGAACCGGACATGTCGGTGTTCTATATATCTCCGTCCATGGCCAAAGCGGTACTTGGTAAAGCGTATAAACCTGAAAAGTTACGGTTGCAGGCTGGGCGCGGCAAGGCTATTAGCTTTGAGGTGGCAGCTGAGGGGAGGATTGAAGTTCTTAAGGAAGGAGAACTGATAGGAACAGAGAATGTGCTGGGTATGATTGAGGGTTCATCCTTGAAAGATGAATATCTGATTTTAACCGCTCATTATGACCACTTGGGTATGCAAGGCGACGATGTATACAACGGAGCAGACGACGATGGTTCTGGAACTGTTGCATTGATGGAAATGGCAAGAGTACTCGCTGAGGCGAGAGACCAGGGTTATGTTCCGATGCGATCTGTGGTTTTCCTTGCGGTATCAGGAGAGGAAAAGGGATTGCTGGGTTCGGATTATTACACGCGAAATCCGGTGTATCCCCTGGAGCAAACCGTGGCAAATCTCAACGTTGATATGATCGGTCGGAATGATGACCGATACGAACCAGATAGTCGCTATGTCTATTTAATTGGCTCGGATAAGTTAAGTTCGGTGCTGCACGAGATAAGTGAAAAAACCAATGAGGAGTGTTGCAATATTACGCTTGATTATAAGTACAATGACCCCAATGATCCCAACAGGTTTTACTATCGCTCAGACCACTACAATTTCATCAAGAACGATATTCCGGCTATCTTTTACTTCAGTGGGGTGCATGAAGATTATCACAAGCCCGGAGACACTGCCGACAAGATACAATATGGAAAGATGCGGGATGTGGTGGCTCTGATTTTTAATACCGCATGGAGCATTGCCAATACCCGCAGAGAAATAACAGTTGACGTGGTGGACGCCCCGTGATTGCTATTCAGCTGTAAGCTCAGCAACAATGGCGGCAATCCCGGAGGTGTATTGCTGGTACAGTTCTGCAGTGCCTGGTCCGGTAAAGCCCGAAGTGGCGTAGCGCAACCTTCCTTTCTTATCAATAAACATGGTGGTTGGATAGGCATCTACCGACTGAATCATGGGGAACCTTTCTGTGGCGAATGATTTCTGAGCGGGACCGCCGTAGTATGATGCAAAAGGAATATTGAAATTTTGAAAAAGACGCTTGATTTTAGCTTCGCATACGGCAAGTTCCGTATCGTATTCAAACGCAACAGGAATGACTTCAAACGCGTTCTCAAATCGAAGTTCAGTTAAAAATCGTAATTCATCGTGGCAGTTCGGACACCAACTGCCAAACAGGGTAACGATGGTCACTTTGTCTTTGAAATATTCTTCGTTGAACTCAACCTCCTCACCATTCCAGCGGGAGGCCGAGAATTGCATGGGTTGATTTTCCACCAAGGGAGACTGTTTAATTGCTCCAAGCTCGGAGCCGTTTGTTTTGGGTCGTCCTACCCATGTCATAGGTGGGTTATTGGTGCTCATGAAGGTGCCGAGAATGGAATCACCGGAGAATGAAGCGTCAAAAAGATACAAGTATCTGCCATCGAATTTAGTGAGCCAGAAACCGTCGCGGGTGGTTAGTCCTTCAAGGTAGCGATAATCTCCCGTGGGCGTGAGGAAAGTCCCGCCCGCATATTCATCGCCCAGTTGAAATTGTCCTACGGCATTCCAGCTATTGGGCTCCTTTGGCCTGAAAACAACCTCGAAGAAAGCAGATGGATTGTGAGCGACTTTAGCTCTTGATGCGGGTTGAGCGGTGAACGGAAGTCTTATCGTGCCGCAGTCGCGATGCCATTGGCCTGTAATATGTACAGCATCTTGTTGCACAAAAGATATGGTGCCCCCGTAGTGCGGAAAGGTGAACCATGCGGTATCATTTTGTACTGCTGACTTTTCCAGAACGATTCGTTCTTCGCCATTAACAATGGTGAATGTGTCGTTGGTCCGCGTAAACCGAAACGGTACATCACCGTGGTCTGTATGCATGATGGCCAACCAGGCGGTAGCGCGTACATCCTCATGCTTCATGCTGGGGCTGCAAGCAACGAGCGCTAAAACGAGGAAACCAAAAGCGAAATACCGTTTCACGCTCCGAATGTAATGAAGCTCAAAAAAATTGTAGCAAGCGGTTTTGCAGGAAAATACGATTCCTACAAGTCGAACTGGATACCTTGAGCAAGAGGAAGGTTGTCGGAATAGTTGATGGTATTGGTTTGACGACGCATATAGATTTTCCATGAATCAGAACCGGATTCGCGTCCTCCACCGGTGTCCTTTTCTCCTCCAAAAGCACCACCTATTTCAGCACCGCTGGTACCGATGTTCACATTTGCGATACCACAGTCGCTGCCGGCGTAACCCAGGAATTGTTCAGCTTCTTTGAGGTTGTGAGTCATGATAGCGGAAGAAAGTCCTTGATCTACCCCGTTCTGCATCTGAATTGCCTGATCGAGCGTGCTGTATTTCATCACATAAAGAATTGGGGCAAATGTTTCTGCTTGTACAATTGCCATATTGTTTTGAACCTCAGCTATGCAGGGGCGAACATAGCAACCACTTTCGTAACCCTCACCACTTAATACACCACCTTCTACAAGCATGTTTCCTCCCTGTTCTTTTACCTGGTTGATGGCCTTTTGGTAGGCAGCTACGGCATCCGTGTCAATAAGAGGACCCACGTGGTTGGATGAATCCAGAGGAGATCCAATTTTTAATTGTGAATAGGCTGCCTTTAGTTTTTCTACCACGGTGTCGTAGCTGCTTTCGTGGATGATAAGGCGTCGTGTAGAGGTGCAGCGCTGTCCGGCGGTTCCTACGGCGCCAAATACAGCCCCGATAATGGTGAGCTTGAGGTCTGCGTTGGGTGTTACGATAATGGCGTTGTTTCCTCCCAGTTCCAGAAGCGATTTACCGAGGCGTTGTGCAACGGCTGCTCCAACAATGCGACCCATGCGGGTTGAACCGGTTGCCGAAACCAAAGGAATGTTTTTGTCATGACTCAGGTATTCTCCTACTTTGTAATCGCCGTTGATGATGCACGAAATACCTTCGGGCAGGTTGTTGGCCTCCGCTACTTTGTTCCAGATATTCTGACACGCGATTGAACATAAAGGCGCTTTTTCGGATGGTTTCCACACGCAAACATCTCCGCACACCCATGCGAGGGCCGCGTTCCACGACCATACTGCTACCGGAAAATTGAAGGCTGAGATGATTCCAACTACGCCCAGCGGATGATACTGCTCGTACATACGGTGTCCGGGTCGTTCAGAGTGCATGGTAAGGCCGTAAAGTTGTCGCGAAAGACCTACGGCAAAATCGCATATATCTATCATTTCCTGAACCTCACCCAGACCTTCTTGCAAAGACTTACCCATTTCATAGGAAACAAGTTTACCCAATGCGGCTTTGTGTTCTCTGAGGGCGTCGCCAAATTGTCGCACAATTTCGCCTCTCTTGGGCGCAGGAACCTGTCGCCATACTTTGAATGCGCTGAGAGCTTTTTCCATTACAGCGTCATAATCCTCTCGTGTGGCGGCCTGAACAGATGCAATGGGTTGACCATCTACAGGAGAAGAACTCAGGATTTCACTGCCTGAAGCTAAGAAGTTTTTACCCGTGGAACACCCGAGGTTGGTGTGCTTGATGCCGAGTTCTTTCATTTCGGCTGCAATGGGAAGTGTTGTCTCGATCATGATGAAATGTTTTTGGAGGCACAAAGCTACTTACTTTGAAGCAGACTTATGTATTGTTGTATGGAAGATGGCTTTGATGGGGTTGAATGGTGGGCGGTGCCCGAAAAACACAGATAAACAGCAAGTTATAGTGCCGGGCCGGTTTAAGGAACTTCTGGGTGAAGGAATCATGTTGCACCAGCGGGGGCAGTTGATGCAAAAACGGGCAGTTTATCGTCGCGACTTTGCAAAACGTAGATCAGACTCGACCATTCTGCGTTGGAAAGTGCCCTGATGTTGGATTGTGCGCCCTTAAAAATGCCTTTTGCCATATTCCCCTGCTTGTATTTTTCACTGAGGATAGAGACGTAAAAAGCATCAAAAGGCATTGCAATGGTGTGTGTGATACTCATGCCTATTTTTTGGGCCAGGTGCTCCATGGACTTTTGGGAGAAGTGAAACAGATGCCGCGGCACGTCATAGGCGGCCCAATGTTCGTGGTAATGTTGTGCATCAAAAGACTTGTAGTTTGGTACAGCAATGATGATGGTTCCACGTGGAACAAGCTTAGATTGCAACTGGCGCAAAGTTTGGACTGGGTCGTAGGTGTGTTCCAATACGTGCCAAAGAGTAATCACGCCAAAGCTGGTTTTTAGCGACGAAAGCTGATGAGCCGGATATGCTTCTACTCCTTTTTCAATGGCGCGGTCTCTTGCTTGTGCATCCGGTTCCAGCCCGATGCATGAGATATTTTTTTGCCGGCAGTAGTTGAGAAAATCTCCGGTACCACACCCAAAATCGAGGAGGTTTTCGCCGTTGAGATGCTTTTTAACCAGATTGAGTTTGGAGCGCAGGGTGATTTGTTTTACGCGCTGGTACAGGTATGCAACAAGTCCTTTTTGAGAGTCGGAATGCGACACATATTCTTCAGACTGGTAATACCTGGAAATTTCTGACGGGGGAGGCTGGGGTTTTGTTTGAAGTGTTTCACACGTACCACAACGGATCAATGAAAAGGGTTCATCAGACAAAAACCAATCGCGCGTATCGAGAAAATGAGACCGGTTGCCGTTTGAACAAACAGGACAAACGGAGCTATTTTTTGAGTGTTCCACGTGAAACATTAACGACCCACGTACACCATTAGCACCGAAATATCGGCGGGCGATACACCGCTGATTCGCGAGGCCTGACCCATGGTGGCGGGCTTGATTTCTGAAAGTTTTTCCCTGGCTTCAGCCGAAAGGGCAGTAAGCTGGCAATAATTGAGGTCGGGGTTCAGGCGTATATGCTCGAGACGCGCAAACTTTTCGGCCATCTCATGTTCCTTCGAAATGTAGCCCTCGTACTTCATCAGTATCTCAGCTTGCTGAAGCGCATCCTCGCGGATGTCGTTTGTGTGCAAATAGTCTTTCAGGGCTGAAGAGCCCTCGCACAATTCGTGCAGCGTAATACCCGGGCGCGTGATGACTTGTGAAAGCTTTACTTTTTGCTTCAGCGGACTGGATTTTTCGCGCTCCAGAACGGGGTTCATTTCGTTTGGTTCACAACTGGTGACGTTGAAAAATTGAAGCACGTGCTCATAGTGCCGCCGCTTCTCTTCAACCAGTTTCATCCTCTCTTCGGATGCAAGGCCAAGGGCGTGCGATTTGGGAGTCAAGCGCTCGTCGGCATTGTCCTGACGCAACATGATTCGGTATTCGGCCCTTGAGGTAAACATCCGGTAGGGTTCATCCGTTCCTTTGGTCACAAGATCGTCAATGAGCACGCCGATGTAGGCTTCGGAACGGTCGAGTACAAACGGATCCTGCTCACGGATTTTGAGATGAGCATTGATGCCCGCCATGAGCCCCTGACACGCCGCTTCTTCATAGCCGGTTGTTCCGTTGATCTGTCCCGCAAAATAAAGCCCTGAAGCCACTTTGGTTTCCAGGCTGTGATATAGCTGCGTAGGAGGGAAGAAGTCGTATTCGATGGCATATCCGGGACGGAACATTCTTGCATTCTCAAAACCGGGAATTTCGCGCAAGGCTCGCATCTGGACGTCTTCGGGTAAACTCGTAGAAAACCCGTTCACGTATATTTCAATGGTTCTCCAGCCCTCCGGCTCCACAAAAATCTGGTGCCGGTCGCGATCGGAAAAGCGCTCAATTTTATCTTCAATAGACGGGCAATACCGGGGTCCTAATCCTTCGATACGCCCGTTAAACATCGGCGACTTATCAAAACCTGTGCGCAGAATATCGTGAACCGTGTTATTGGTGTAGGTGATGTGACAGCTTCGTTGGTTTTGGAGCGGCGAAGTGGAAGGGTGGAAAGAAAATTTACCGGGAATTTCGTCGCCTTTCTGCTCTTCCATTTTGGAGTAGTCCAGCGAGCGACCGTCAATACGGGGAGGAGTACCGGTTTTCATACGACCACTTCGAAAACCGAGGTCGCGAAGTTGTTCAGTGATTCCCGTTGCCGCTCGTTCGCCTGCGCGTCCTCCGCCAAACTGTTTCTCACCCAGGTGAATCAAACCGTTGAGAAAGGTACCATTGGTCAATATCACAGCCCTGCTCTCTATTTCAAGGCCCATACTTGTTCTCACCCCGCATACCTTGTCGCCCCGCACCAAAATTCCCGACACCATATCCTGCCAGAAATCTACCCCGGGAGTTTGCTCGAGCATCATGCGCCACTCTTCAGCAAAACGCATACGGTCGTTTTGGGTACGGGGGCTCCACATGGCGGGTCCTTTGCTTCTGTTCAGCATTCTGAACTGTATCATACTGAGGTCGGTAACAATGCCGGAGTATCCCCCTAAGGCATCTATCTCTCTGACAATCTGACCCTTGGCAATACCTCCCATAGCAGGGTTGCACGACATTTGCCCTATGGCATTCATGTTCATGGTGATAAGCAGCACGGATGACCCCAAGTTGGCAGCGGCTGCGGCAGCTTCGTTGCCGGCGTGCCCGGCACCCACTACAATAATGTCGTATTTTGCAAGCATATAGGCTGTTAAAAGCCCCGCAAAGATAGGTAATAATCCTCCTTTTGCCTCATGTTCTCCTGCTCGGTGGGGCTCTTGTCGGCGTAGCCCAACAGGTGCAGCAATCCGTGAATAAGCAGCCTGTGTACCTCGTCGGGCACGCTCACGTTATAGGTGGCTGCGTTTTCGCGGGCTCGTTCGATGCTGATATACACATCTGCCCGCAAGCGATGGTCTTCGGCGTAATCAAAGGTGATGATATCGGTAAAGTCGTCGTGGCGCAAAAAGCGCTTATTAATCTGGTGCAGATAATGATCGCTGCAAAAGATGTAATTCACCTCGCGCACTTCGCGTTGGTGATCTTCAACGGCAGTCACAAGCCAGTTGCGGATTTCAGATTTTTGGGTGAGCCGGTAAGGGAGGTCTTCGTTAAAGAAGTAAAACGGCAATTTGCGCGTCACTGCAAAGCGCTATTTCAGGTTGTTGAAATTGAGCTCAACCACCGCGCCATTATCTTCAAACGAAACGGAGTCTGCTAAGTGGCGCATCAGGAAAACCCCCCGACCGTTTGGTTTTTCGAGGTTTTCGGGCGAGGTTGGGTCGGGCACGTTTTCGTAATCAAAACCCGGACCTTCATCTGTAATTTTGCAGGTAAGCTTGCCGTTGTTGGTAATGAACTCCACGGTCACTTTAGCCTCCGGGTTTTCGCGGTTTCCATGGGTAATGGCGTTGTTTACGCCTTCGGTGATTGCTATCAGGATGTTGCCGTAGTGCTCCTCGGTTATACCGTGTTCGGCACAGATGTCGTCAATCATCTTTTCAATCACAGCGATGTTTTCCACGCGAGAGTCAATCGCTACTTTCTTGATGTCGGGTGACATAGTCAGTGGGTCAGATGAAATCATGGTCAGAGGCCAAATTTAATGAAATATTCGTTGACTTTGTTTTTGTAGTATGGCTTGAGCGACGGAGGCATGGTTTTAAGCAGTTCAATCTCGCGTTGCTTTCGCTGATTATACTCGAAAAACTCGCCAGGGTTACTAAGTGAATAATCTTTTGCTTCCTTGCTTTCGCGTTTTTCATCCAGTTCACGCTCTCGCTCGGCGCGCTCTGATTCCAGAAGCCGGATCATAATATCCTGTTGGCGACGTAGGGTCTCAGGTCGGATGTTCTTGTTCACAATGTCTTTCTCGATTTCCTCCATCTCTTTGGCGAGTTTGTTCAACTCATTGCCTGAACCGGAGCCGTCTTTGTTGAGTTCCTGAGCCATCTGCTCAATGGCTTTCCGAATGGCGGCCTGCTCTGCGGCCATTTTGGCGAGCTCCTTGCTCATGCCGTCTTTGCCCCCGCTACCCGTTTTGCCTTTGTTCTGCCCCATCATTTTTTCCATCTCGGCTATTTTCTTACCAAGCTGATCCTGCATTTGCTGCAAGGAAGAAGGAGAGGGTTTGCTGCCCTGTCCGCCGGGTTTTTGGCAGTTTCCCGTGCCGGGCTGACCCTGGGCCATTTGCTGTTGCATTTGCTGCAGCGCTTCGTCCAATAGTAGTGCAAGGTTGTTGATAGCGGTCATTACGTATTGTTGGTGCGTACGCGCCTGAGGGGTCTGGCGCTCGGCGAGATGTTCAATGGTTTTACCCATGTTTTGATTGATGGCTGAAATTTCGCGGTTCACGATACTTTGCAATTGCTCTACGCGTTTGGAGAGTGCAAACAAACTATCTTCAACCATTTTCGCGTCGTCTTTCACCTTTCGTTGCAATTGGGACAACTCGGTGTAACGAGGGTCTTTTTTGTCTATACTGGCCAGCTCTTCCATGATGTCCTCCTGATCGAAGCTAAGCTGAATCAGGTTGTTGAGCAAGCGTCGAAGGTCATCCATATTCTCCTGGGCAGACTCTTCTTGCTGGGCTGCCATCATTGCCGCCATTGCGTTGGCCATTTGCTTCATTTGCTGTGAAGCGTTTTGTTGCGATTCAGAGGCTTTGTCTTTCTGATCCTGCTGAAGCTGGTCGGAGCTGTCCTGCATATCTTGCTGAATGGATTCCTCCATGGGGCCGGTATCTTCCATGTCCATGGGGTTTTCCAGGTCGGCGTTTTTCTCTTTAATGTCTTCCAGGTCTTTCCGCAGCTCTTCAAACTTTTCATTCAGCGCATCCTGCTTCTCCTTTAAGTCATCACTGTCCATTTCTCCAGACTCGGTTTCCTGCGCCAGCTCTTCCTGCTCTTTGGCCAGTTCTTCCAGCTTATCGAGTGTTTCTTCCATCTTCATTTCAAGCTCCAGCTGCTTGAATTGCTCCAGCGCGCGATCCAACTCTTTTTCCACGTCTTTGTTGTCCCATTTCATCTGGTCGAGCTCCTCCTGAATCTTATCCTTGTCGAGTTTTTCCATCAACTCCTCAAGGCGCTCGTACATTTCGCGCATTTCGTCGGTCATAATCTGGTCAAACAGCTCTTCCAGCCGGCGCTGCTTTTCCAGAATTTGTTCGTCAACTTGTTGGTACTCCTCCTGGCGCATATTGCTCCGCTTTTGCTGCTCTTTCATCTGGTCAATGCGCTTCTGCATATTTTGTTGCTTCTTCACCAAATCTTCCAGCTTCTTTTGGTCTTGCCAGGTGAGTTCCTTTTTCTCGAGTAGTTCCCGACTCAACTCTTCCGCTTCCTTTTGCAGCATTCGCGCTTCTTTCATGCTCTTTTCGAGATCTTCTTTAATCTGGCGATTGCTGTCGTCGCGCTCAGCTACTAGCTCATCATGGGTAGGGGCACGGTACTGCAGGGTTTGTGAGCGACTGGATTTCGCGCCGTTTACGCCATCGTTGTCCCACACTTCAAAAAAATACTCAACCGACTCGCCGGCTTTGAGCCCTAATTCACGCAAATTCCAGAAGTGGAAGAACTGCTGTTGGGTTTGGTCTGCGGCTACACCCAGATTAACGCGCTGCAAATCGCGGGGCCGTGTTTCGTCCTTGGTTTCGGCAAAGCGGTAGTTGAAGGTGAGTCGCGTAAAGCCGTAGTCGTCCTTGATCAACCCGTTGAAATACTTCAATTTCTGGCTTGCGGTGTCCGAGCGCTCTTCAACCTCAATGGTTGGGTAACGGTCGGGAACCACCTGTATGCGAAAGGGCAGGCTGTCGCGACGCTGCACAAGTTTATTGGTGGCTTGCACAGCGTAGCGTTGATCCTCGTTTGCCTGTGCGGCAAAGTCAAATCGACCTGAACCTGAGCGGCTCAACGACTGCCATTGCCCGTTCATCCACATCCGGAGGTCATCTACATCTTTGGTGTGAAACTGCCAGGATATCAACGTTCCTTCTGGCACGGTAATGTTGCCCGTGTTGCGAAAAGATTCGGCTGGACGACCTGTGTATTTTGGGTACTCAAGCTGCACCGAAAAGTGAAGCAGCACAGGAGCGGCCAATGCTTTAAGCACGTACACTTCCGAGCGAAATCCGCCCGCTTCAAACCAAAAAGGAACATCGGCCTGCACCGACCGGAATTTGTGCAGGTGACGGCTTGTACCTTCTTTCTTCATGCGGCTGCGCTGGTCACTGGCCACGATGTACACGTTTTCAGGAATGGCATCGCCCTGCATTTGCAATGTGAGCAAAAAGTCTTCCTGCGTGGCGGCCTCCAACGATTCATTCTGAATCACAAACTGAAAAGGAGCAACTGGCTCAAAGGCCTCGGTGTGGCGCACAATACGCGTGGTGGAGTCTGTCAGCACGTTTGGCGCGGCAATCAAAAGTACCACCATCACCATAAACGGCGGAAGCGCGTATTTGAGGTAGCGCTTGTTTTCACTTAAATTGATGGCATCGGTAAAGGGAACCGGACGCAGCTCTCTGGTTTTTTGCTCGATACTGGCCAGCAGCAGCGGACTGGGGTTGCTGCGGTGCTGCGACTCAAGCTGAAGGGTGTTGAGCAGCTTGTCTTGCACATGGGTAAAATGCTTACCAATAATACGCGCTGCCTGCTCGTGCGAGATGAGCTTTCCCAAACGCATCAGGCGCATCAACGGAATGGCAATGTAGTGCACCATCAGCCCGAGTGAGCCGAGCAGGAGGCTGTAAAACATGATGCTCCGGATAACCGGTGTGAAGTTCCCGAAATACTCCAGCAGGGCCAGCACGAGGTAGGACGCCAGAATGAGCCCCACGCTGTATAGCACACCGCGGATAATCTGGTTCTTGTAATACTTTCGGGTAAACGCGTCGAGCTTGTCGAGTAACTCGCGGTAACTGTTGTTTTCTGCTTGCTTCACGGTTCTTGAACGTCATTCGGGCCGGGATGTTTTACGGCCAACTACCAAAGTTACGGGTTATTCGCATGCAACAGAAGGGCCAATGGGTCTTTAACATTTGTTTCGGGCAATCGAGTAGGGGGTAAAGGGAGGTAATCAACCTAACATTGCCGTCCACTGAACAAATCTGACGCCAGGTAAAGTATTCTTCTCGGCAAGTTTGAGGTGAGATAGGGGGCTTTCACACCTCAACTCTCAAGAGATTCCCCTCGCGAAACACCCATCGTGTCCGCATTCCGGGTTGTGTCAACCTACTTTAGGACGACACCCCTGTGTGTATACCAGGCATACCAAACAAAAAACAGCCGCTCTAAGGCGGCTGCTTTGTATTGTTATGTCCGTTTACCTGTGGAATCAGAACACCACGATGCGCAGGGAGGCCCGGCCTTCTTCGTGGGTGAGAACCACCAGATAGGTGCCCGTAGCAATTCCCTCCAGGCTGAAGTACTGATAATTGAGGTTGTGACGGTTGAGTTGACCGTAGTTTCGCACCAGTCGCCCCTGAAGGTCTATCAGGGTAATTTCTACATCGCGATCCAGTTCTGTGTGCGTGCGAAGGTTGAACCCTTCGCGCGCGGGGTTCGGAAAGAGAGTAAACTGAGCAGGGCTGAGTTTGTGCTCCTGAACCGATACGGTGCTTTGCGCAATAGAGGAGGTGATCGTACAACCGTAGTCAGTGGTTACAATTACCCAGTAATTGCCGGCCGTTTCAGTAACGAGCACGGGGCCGTTCGCTCCTTGCACGGGAATCCCATTGAAAACCCATTGATAGGTTTCAAACATATCAGGAACGGATAGCGTAGCACCATCGGCACCAACAGTAATACTTACGGCGGGGCATACCAACAGCGAATCCGACATTACCTCACAGCCGTAGTCTGTGGTGATGAACAAGCTGTACCATCCAAATTCTGAAACGGTGAAGAACGATTGTGTAGCTCCGGAAATCGGGTTGCCCTCATAATACCACTGGTAACTGCTGTAGTTTCCAGGCGTGCTCAACAAGCCGGTGCTGGCGTTGTAATTGAGAGCAGGATTGGGGCAGAGGATAAACGGAGCACTCATGTTGCTGCAGCCAAAGCCGTTCTGTACCTCTACGTGATACACCCCCGGCGCGGGGTTGAACAGGGAGCTTTCCGTTCCGCCGGGTATCACGCTGCCGTTGAAGTACCACGTATAGGCGATAAATGTGCTGTCTTCATTTACCACAAGGTTGTTACCTGATTGGGTGACCACAGGATGCGGAGCAGGGAATACCGTGATGGTTTCCGTATTGGTAAACACCTCTGTGGGCGAAATGTCAACCACCAGGAAGCCGGCAGTGCCTGTAGGCTCGCTGAAATTAATTACTCCAGGCCCCGAAATATCGAAGGCAAAAATCCCAAGGTCGTCGTCCGCCGAGATTAAGTCTTCATCCCACACCTGAATGGTATAAGGCCCGTTGTTGGCGATGACAGTGAGGCCCGTCCAGCTTCCGGTTAGCGTATTGCTGGTGGACGGAGACTGGTAAATGAGGTTGGAGTTTGCATCGCGAATTTGGACGTAAATGTCGGGCAAAATGCCAAAAAGTCCAGAGCAGGTAGGCTCTTCAATATCTCCGCACCAGTTGTCGTTTACCGAAAGCACATGCACCTCGGTAATCACAAACTGATAGAACGTGGTTTCAAGTGTTACTTCGTAAGTGCCGGTGTCGGGGAAGAGCTGAGCCGGAGGCACCTGCTGATCACTGGTTTCACCGTTTCCAAAATCCCAACTCCATGAAGTGGGGTTGGGGGAGGCGTTGAGCAGGCCTTCAAACTGCACCACTGCAGAGTCGCACCCCACGTTGGTATCGAAGATAAACGAAAAGTTTCCGCCTGAGCCCGGAAGCACAGTTAAATCGAGCGTAAAGGCTTGTGGCTGGTTCAGCTCAATACCAAAAGAGGGCACAAACACCGTGGCTACAATGTTGATGTTAATGGTGAAATTACCCGCGCTCAACGGGGTACCGCAAATTCGTGCGCAGCCGTGCTCATTTTCTGAAGGTATGTACAGACCGTTGGGCTGATTCAGCTCCACGCTCAGGCCAAAAGGAAGGCCAGTGGTTCCCGTAACCTGCACCTGCAAAAACTGTACGTCCAGACCGGCGTCGGGCTCAAAAAACTCTGAGGGCAGGTAAAAGTGAATATCGGTTTCGTAAAACTCGCCCGCTGTGGCGTCAGGCAGTGTTTCCGGACAAAGCGTCGGAAAAGCCGGAGTGAGCACACATGAGGTGTCAGGCGTGCATGTACCACACTGGGCAGCAGCATTCAAAGAGAAACCCAACAGGGCAATGAGGGGTAATAAAAATCGCATACAGATTGGTTATTGGTTCAGCTTGTAATATTACAGAATTTGCAGAACACACAAGCGTTCGATGCGTTTTGTTGCGCGTCCATTCTGCTATCTTTGCGCAAAATTTTGAAAGCATGACTGAAAAGCCGGTTCGAGTGCGATTTGCTCCCAGCCCTACGGGGCCTCTTCACATGGGCGGAGTGCGCACAGCACTGTACAATTACCTTTTTGCCAAAAAGCACGGAGGGACCTTCTTGCTGCGAATTGAAGATACCGATCAAACACGGTTTGTACCGGGGGCTGAAGAGTACATCATCGAAAGCCTGAAATGGTGTGGCATTGTGCCTGATGAGGGGCAATCTTTTGGAGGAAACGACGGTCCCTACCGACAGTCCGAGCGAAAGAACCTGTACCGCCAATACGCCGATCAGTTGATAGAAAGCGGCCACGCCTACTATGCTTTTGATACCCCCGAAGAACTGGATGCTGTGCGCGAGCGCGCCAAACGGGCAGGTGTGGCCTCCTGGCAGTACAGCAACATTACCCGCAGCAGCATGAAAAATTCGCTCACCCTCTCTGAAGATGAGGTGAAAGCAAGGCTCGATGCCGGTGACTCGTATGTGATTCGCATCAAAATGCCCCGCAACGAGGAAATTCGCGTGCAAGATATCATACGGGGATGGGTTGTGGTGAACAGCAACCAGCTGGACGATAAAGTGCTCTACAAAAGCGACGGCATGCCAACCTACCACCTCGCCAACATTGTAGATGACCACTTGATGAACATTTCTCACGTAATTAGGGGTGAAGAATGGCTGCCCTCAGCACCGTTGCATGTATTGCTCTATCAGCACCTTGGCTGGGAGGCACCGGAGTTTGCGCATCTACCCCTGCTGTTGAAGCCCGATGGCAACGGCAAACTCAGCAAGCGCGACGGCGACAGGCTGGGTTTCCCCGTATTTCCGCTTGAGTGGACGGACCCTGTGAGCGGTGATAAATCTTCGGGTTACCGTGAGAACGGATACTTTCCCGAGGCATTTATCAACATGCTCGCCCTGCTGGGGTGGAATCCGGGCAACAACCAGGAGTTTTTTACACTGGATGAACTTGTGGAGGCCTTCAGCCTGGAGCGTGTTGGGAAGTCCGGATCCAAATTCGACCCCGACAAAGCGCGTTGGTTCAATCAGCACTACCTGAGGCTGCAGTCTGACGAAAGCCTTGCCCGGTCATTGATGCCGCATATTAAAGATCATGGCATAGAGGCTGACCTGAGCTACGTAGTTCGCGTGGTGGCCCTCCTGAAGGAGCGCGCGGTGTTTGTAGTGGATATGCTGGAGGGACTCTACTTGTTTCAGCGGCCCTCGAAATACGACGAGGGTACGCTGAAAAAGAAGTGGAAAGAAGATACCCCGGCCGTGCTGCGCGAGCTCAAGGAGCGCTTTGCTGCCGTGGAAAGTTTCAACGCTGCAGGTGCTGAAGAGGTGTTCAAAGCCTTGCTGGAGCAAAAAGGGCTTGGTTTTGGTGCCGTAATGCCCAACCTGCGGGTATTGATTACAGGGCAGGGAATGGGACCTTCGTTGTTTGATGTTTGCGAGCTATTGGGGCGCGAGGAGGTCTTGGCTCGCATGGAGTCTGGATTACAAAAACTGGGCTAATGGGGATTATCAGGGTAAGCGGTATTACGGTGTATGCCTATCATGGCTGCCTGGAGGAAGAGTCGCTGATAGGTAGTGAATACAGGGTAGATGTTTCCTTGCACTGCGACTTTTCATCGGCCGCTGCCAGCGACAAGCTCGACGAAACCATTGACTATGTGCGCGTGCATGAAATTGTGCGCGAACAAATGGCGGTGAGGTCCAAACTTTTGGAACACGTTGGCAGGCGCATCATTGAGGCCACTAAAGCCGAGTTTAACATGTTGAAACAGGTTACGGTACAAGTGGCTAAAATCAACCCACCCATCAACGGAATGGCCCGTGAAGTGAGCATTGAGATCACGGGCTGAGCATTTTTGAAACGTAATTTTTGATGGCTACGTAAAAAAGCTAACTTTGCGTGCCCTTTTTAAGAAGGTTCCGTGGCCGAGTGGCTAGGCAGAGGTCTGCAAAACCTCGTACAGCGGTTCGAATCCGCTCGGAACCTCCAAAAAGACCCCGAATTTACCGGGGTCTTTTTTTTTTGCACTACTTCTGAAAAGTCTTCCCGTCCAGCACCATCGTCCAACCGTATTCTGTTTGCTTGGGAGCCTGGTCAATATTGAAGCGCTGGTTTACAAAAAGAGCCGAAATGCGGAGCGTGCTGCTGTCAATAACCAACCGTCCACCGGTAATGGTTTTCGTGGCGCTACCACTGTATTCGGTGTAGTCGGCCCTGCCGTTGGAGTACAGCGTCATCTGAATACCCGGGCCGTACCAGCTTCCCTGGTAGTTGGCATAGGCGCCTTCCAGCTCCGTTTTTTTGCAGCCCATAAACGGACCCAGCATAAGGGCAAGCGCAAAAAGTAAAAATACTTGTCTCATAAATGAAAGTGTAAAGGTTAGGGGGCTAAGTTAGTTTTTTGGTTTTCGGAATCAAAGTGTTACTGGGCATAGCGAGGTGGTGTACTGAGGTCAGGTAGCTTAGACTGTTTCGGAGGCTATTTCTCCTGCAAGTTCGTTACGGCGCTAAAACAGCCGAATATGCTCTAAACCCGGTGAAGACCCGGATTAGCGTATCGACTCGCTAGGCTGCTAAGTCTATCGAGGCCTCCGGCTTACAATAAGAAATGACGTTTTTTGGCAGGATTGCTGTCGCGATTCTTGATGTTGGTTACTTCAACCCCATTCAAAAGTTTCTTTGCATATTGTGCAGCAAAGCTTTGACCCATGAAGAACCTATGGCTGTATGTTACGATCGCTCTATTGGGGGCAGCTTGTCACCCCGAAGGCCGCGTATTTGTTGAACACCAGAAACTCTCTCCCCAAATAGAGTGGTTGAAGGAAGATGTTAAAACCTTTAAGGTGCCGATTGAAATCCCCGGCGAATACCATCTGCGCCTGGCATTTCGCTACGCAAATGGCTACCAATACCGCGTAGCCTTGGTTAAAGTGACCGAAATTTCGCCGTCCGGCAAAGAATCCGTTTACGAATACGAACTTTCCATACGCGATGAAAACGGGGATTATATGGGTGAGCCCGGCTTTGATATCTGGGACAGTGAACACCTCGTGGAGCCAAATAAAACTTTTTCTGAAACCGGCACCTACACCTATCACATTGAGCACAACATGCCCCGCGACCCCTTGCATTACGCCATGGAAATCGGAGTGATTCTTGATGAAATTGAGTAAAGGCACGTTTCAGAGATGATTAAGCTGTTGCACCTGATACTCTTTGTGAGCACTTTTATGGTGCCTGCCGTGCATTCTCAGAACAGTCTGGATTTTGCATTTGTCGTTCCGGAGGGGTTTAAGCTCATGGAGCAGAGTGAGTACAGAGCGATGTATCAGAACAACAGAGGACACACCTTTGCTTACAATTTTGGCAAACAGACTATTGAAAAAGAAAACGAGCTGGATGTCCTGGTGCCGATATACATGTACACGCTTTCGTTGTCGATGGATGATTTTGAGCTTTGGGCACACGGAAAGGATTTTGTGGTAAATGACCAGAATTACTACTGGATGGAATATGTGAGTTCTTCGGGCGAAAATGAGCTCTATCATTTTTCATACGTCACCACGAACAGCAAGAAACTGATAACACTGGCTTTTGCGTGCCCTATAGAGGATGCCGACGCATTCGCTGAAGTTGTAGTAGATGTTTTGAGTTCAATAGAGTATATC
>REDV01000080.1 GCA_007695365.1 Cryomorphaceae bacterium
TGTCCATTGACTATTTATTTTCAACCTTTTCAAAAATACGTTTTTTTCTGGGAACGTGAAGCTGAGAGCAACCTTTGAGCCTCCTGCGTGCAACTTTTTTTCTCGCAAGCCGCGAAGGAGATATGATATAGAGCTGCATTTATAGGTTTTTCCGTACGCGATAATAGAAACGGATGTCACAACCCGTAGTTCTTCCGGGCTTCTGCCACAACCTGGTCATGCGGAATCCCCTCGCCTTTGTCCAATTCCTCCAGACCTTCGCGAATGGCCTCGGCTTCATCGGTACTCAGGCTATCCCACCAATCCGCATCTTCGTTCCGGAGCTGTTTGATTTTGGCGATTACGTTTTCATCGGTGAGTTGTAATAACCACTGAATGAGATCGAGTTTTTCCGCTTTGATATCCATAACAAATTGCATGAGTGCAGTTCAAAGATAGGAAAATAGGTTGTTGGAAAGAATGGTCGATGAGTGACCGCGAGACAAACTTTGCGCCCATTGCGCCTCCATAGAGGCCTTTGCTGTAAAAAAAATCTAATCGCAACGAGCGCAAACCCGCCTGCCGCGGGCAGGGAAGACGCAATGCCCGCCTGCCTCAATTCAACCACGCACTCCTTAGCTTATCCAGCAGCGGCAACAGATTCTCGCGCTGGCGAATTCCGGGAAAACGCGGTTCCAGCAGTTGTCGTTACGGTGCAGGAGGAATGACACAAGAGCCACAAAGGTGCCGGGATTAGCGAATAATGTTGGAACGTGCCGACCAGCGTAAGGATAAGGTATTCCATTGGTGTTTAAATAATTTCTATCTTGCAACTCTGGTTTAATATGGGAATACTTTGATTCGGGTTTGGTTTTTTTTCGCAATGGTTTTTGTGCTTTCAGGTAAAGAAGTGAGTGGGCAATCGCACCACCTCGGTCTTTCTGGTGGTGTGAATTATTCAACTTTAAACAGCTTGAAAAACACAGGTTTTGTTGATCTTTGGCAAGTAGGTCCATCACTTGGTATCACTTATGAATCGCGCTTTACGAAATACTTCTTTTTGGAAACGGGCTTGATGTACAATAAACGAGGAGCCGGACAAACCGTTGGTATGCTTAACGGAGAATCACCATCAACGGACGAAAGGCTTTTTATGGAACTCAATCACCACTATATTAGTGTTCCTGTTTCGATTGGTATGCGAACCGGAAACAGAGTTGCTCCCTTTGCGCAATTTGGCACCGTGTTTTCAAGAATTCTCAAATCCTACAACTATTTCCACCCTTTTCAAGCATGGAATAATACCGGGTATAGCAGAAATTCAATAGGTTCTCATGCACCCTTTGATTTTACAATGATGCTTCGGGTTGGCGTTATTGCGGAAATCAGTAGTCGCATAGAAGTCTTGGCGAGCGCCACCTTTGAACATGCAATCTTTGGATTGGATATTGCTGCTGGAAATCAGCACATGGGATTTTTGGGGCATATCGGTTTAAAATACCGGATTGGTAAATCTTTGGAATAGGGTGGCATGAGAGGAGCCCAGCTGCCCTCATGTCAACGCCTCCCCCCCGCGCCGTATCCAACAGTTCCATCCTATTCTTCCGTTCATTGAATTCGGGAAAGACGCTGTTCGAGCAGTTGTAAAACGAGAATTTCTTAACTTTCAGTCAAATTGTTGACGATGAACATTGAAGAAGTAAAGGGTCGAATAATCAGTCAAGTGGAGCGTATGGATGATGCTGACTTCCTTGCGGCCATTATGCAGCTTTTGGACACTCGTTCCGCTTCCGGGCAATACCAGCTAAGCGACGAGCAAAAAAACAGGGTAGCTGAAGCCCGTGCGGAATTTGCGGCGGGGAAATCTGTTTCCGGGGATGAGCTAATGAAAGATGTCGAAAAATGGCTCGACAAAGAATAGTTTGTCAACCTTTGCGGTTCTGCGCCTTAGCGTGCAACTTTTTTTCTCGCAAACCTGACTGACGGCAGTCAGGGTCGCAAAGGCGGCAAGGAAGCAAGGTCTAGGGTTGCGTTTATAAATTTTTCCGATTCGGGTTCTGCCGGTTGTCAAAAAGCGTAATGAGTTCGATTTGGTTTTTCCGCACGCGGTAATAAAGACTGGTTTGTTTTGATAAAACACATTTTCTGATATCCTTGTGTTTTAGTGACCGCTGGAATATTTCTGGCCGATGGGCAATTTGATCAAGAATCGTCAGCAAATGAGCATTAACTTTCCGGGCACTTGGCAACCCCCATTTTTCGATCAGGTAGCCCATTAGCTCCAGATAATCCTTTCTGGCTCGGGCTGACCATATAATCTCACGTTTCACAACCCGTATTTCTTCTTGGCTTCTGCCACAACCTGGTCATGCGGAACGCCTTCACCTTTGTCCAATTCTTCAAGGCCTTCGCGAATGGACCGGGCTTCTTCAGCACTGAGGCTATCCCACCAATCAGCATCTTCGTTGCGAAGTTGTTTGATTTTGGCGATTACGTTTTCATCGGTGAGTTGTAATAACCACTGAATGAGATCGAGTTTTTCCGCTTTGATATCCATAACAAATTGCATGAGTGCAGTTCAAAGATAGGAAAATAGGTTGGAGGGAAAGATCAGGGGTTGAGTTTCTGTGAAGCGCCCATTGCGCCTCCCTGTCCGTCCGGCGGGCATAGCGGCCATTGCCTGCCTGCCGGCCAGGCAGGCGGTAAAAAACCTAACCGCAAAGTTCGCAAGGGGTTACGCAAGGATCGCAAGCCCGCCCCCCTCAATTCAACCACTCACTCCTCAGCGCTTCCAACACCGGCAACAGGTTCTCGCGCTGGTCGAATTCAGGAAAAACGCGGTTCCAGCAGTGGTTGTAGAGTGCGAGACCAGATGGGTTCAGGAATTTCATAAACGACGATACCATCTCAAAATCCCACGGGATGACGGTGTTGTGCGAGATAGCGGTAGGATCGAGTTTGTTGATCCGGGGATGAGCTGATGAAGAATGTCGAAAAATGGCTCAAAACGAAGTAGTTTGGTCGTAGAAAGCCGGGTTTGAACTGTATGAAGTGCTTGATGCGGTGGCGAATTTCTTTTCGCGTTTGCGCTCTGGGTTTTGATTAAAACGTCTAAATAAACCTTTCCAAAAAAGCAGCCTTCCGCAACCGACTTACGGCATGTTGTGTGCCGTCCACCATTTCAACCATGTTATCACTACGGTGAAAAGCGGTGACGTGCCGCAGGTTGACGACTGTGCTTTGGTGAATGCGGAAAAAACCGAATTCGTTGAGCAATTGCTCATAATCGCCAAGGGTTTTGGTGGCGAGTATGCGTTTGCCGTCGCGCAGAATAAAGTTGGTGTAGTTCCGGTCACCTTCCAGCCGAATGATTTCTTCGATATCCACCACGCGAAATCCTTCCATGTTGGAGATGACCAGCTTGCTGATCTTGCGGTCGCTGCCATAGTTTTCAATCAGGATTTTGAGCCGTTTACGGGCGTCGTTCCGATCCTCGGTAGATTTTTTCACCAATGATTCAATCACCTCGCGCAGGGCGCTGATTTTAACCGGCTTCATCAGATAGCCCATCGCGCTGAACCGAAAAGCGTTTACGGCGTATTCATCATAAGCTGTGACAAATACCACTTCAAAATCTTTATTATCAATGGCTTTGAGCAGGTCAAAACCCGTTTCGCGGTTCATCCGGATATCGAGAAAAACCAATTCCGGCTTGTGGCGGTTGATCATTTCAATTCCACCCGAAACAGAATCCGCTTCACCGGCAATTTCAACTTTGTCGGCAAAATGTCGCTCAATCAAACTGCGCAGCATAAACCGCGCATCTTCCTCGTCGTCAATAATTATTGCTTTTATCATGTATTGGCAGGGATGAGAAATGTAACCCGCGTTCCGGAGCCGGGACTGCTTTCAATTTCCACTTTATTTCCGAGTCGTTGTTCGGTAATGGCCATTCCCTTCGAGGTCGATTTCGTGCGATCATCCGGGTTCATTCCCACGCCGTTGTCGGATACCTCACAGTGCAGGTTTCCATTTCGGGGACTGAGCCGGATATCGATATTTCCTTTCTCCTTTGTGGGGAGGATTCCGTGCCAGATCGCGTTTTCCACAAAGGGTTGAATGACCAGCGGTGGTACTTTGGTATTCAACTGGTCAATCTCCGGATCGACAGAAATGGAATAATCAATCTTATTCCGACTTCTCAGTTTTTCGAGTCCGAGGTACAACCGCAAAGTTTCGAGCTCTTTGTGCAGACTGATCGCGCTTTTGTTGCTGTTTTCCAAAATGTTGCGCATGAGAGTCGAAAAGTCGGCAATGTATTCATTGGCCTCGTCGATATCACCCTCCAGGTAAATGCGCTGGATACTGTTGAGCGCATTGAAAATAAAGTGCGGATTCATTTGCGTTCGCAGTGCGCGGTGTTCCAGTTCGGCCGCTTTCTTCTGTTCGCGCAATTGGTGTTGTCGGCGTACAAACCACCCACCGCCGATCAACATAATAATCAACAGGGAAAGCGAAGCGGTGAGGTAGGTTCTGGCCCGCAGTGCATTGGCATTCCGGTCGAGTTCCAGTTCGCTGACTTTGTTCTTTTCGGTCAACAATGCAATTTGCTCCTGTTGCCGTTCAAATTGATACCGCCGCTCAACTTCGATTACTTTTTGAGCGGTCTCTTCGGCGTTAATTTTTTTCTCGATAGCGCTGATCTCTTTGTACGCATTCAGTGCTTCGGGAAACTCACCGAGGTTTTCCAAAACGGCAGCCAACAGCTCATAGGCATTTTTGGTCATGTTTAAATCCTCAGAATGGCGCAGCAATTCCAATGCTTTGTTTGCCAGTACCAACGCCTGGCGATTGTCGCCCTTTTCAATTTGGGCATCGGCACTTTGCAAAACCGCCAGTGCCATATTTGTCGTGTCGCGGATGGCCGAATAACTTTGGTAATTCTCATCAAACAGGCGCAGGGCTTCGTCGTAACGACCGCTTTCGATGTAGATATTTCCCAGGCTTGATTTGCTGGATGCGATGGTCAATGCTGAATTGACTACCTTTTGAATGTCGAGCGCGCGGAGCAGGAAATACTCGGCACTGTCGGGATAACCCTGATAATAAGCCACAATTCCCATGTGGCTGAGCACGTGCGAAACGCCCTTCATGTCGTCATGCCGTTCGTAGAGGTTCAGGGCTTGCCGGTAGTATTTTGCCGCATCACCGTACTGGCCGAGATTGGAATGCAGGATAGCCAGATCCGTGATGGCGTCCGCTTCTCTTTTCCGGTTTCCGATTTGTGCAAAATGGTCTCGTGCCTCCAAAAGGTGAATCGCTGCCTGGTCGTATTCCCCGGTTTTTTTCAGAAAGCGGGAAAGCAACAGCAGATAAATTCCTTGCTCATTTTCCAGCTCCTGGTGCGGCAACATTTGCTCCATCTGCGTAAGAATGGTGTGCATTCTGTCGAACTGCGCACTGAAGTAAAATGCATCCGACAAATTCATCAGTGCATAGAATTTCCCCTTGGGATAATTCAGACTTTCAGATAACTCCAGTTGTTGGTTCGCCCACTGGTAGATTTCTTCGTAGTTGTGAATGGAATTCTTCGCCAATTGGTTCAGCAACCAGACTTTGTTGGTATCCTCACCGGCAATATTCAGTTGCTGCAAGAGGCTATCGCGTTGACCGGTGGGTTCAGCAAAAGCAGAACAACCACAGGTCAACGTGATTAATACGATTAAAATCAGCTTGTTCAGCCGCATTTATGCGCTCATTTATTGGCTCCGAACTACACGATGCACTTTTTCATCGCCGGATATTCTGATGAAATAAATACCCGGAGCAAGGTGATTGGCGTCGACGGTAATTCGCACTCCATTGTCTTGCAAGGTATGTACAATTTGGCCAATGGCATTGTGAAATTCTATCACCCGCGCACGATTTTCTTCAAATTCCAGCACCAGCGATTGACGGAATGGATTGGGGTAAATAAGCACCGTCTCGTTGTTCAGAGTTCGGACATCTGTACAGACTTCCACCGTAATTTCCTGTTCCGCAGTTTGGCTGCACTCGTTTTCATCCGTGTAGCTATAGGTGATGAGGTGGATACCAGCTCCCGCTTCGGCCGGTGAAAACACATTGTCAGATACACCAGGGCCGGAATATGTCCCTCCCTCCGGAAGACCACCGGTCAGCGGAAAATCTCCAAAGTTATTGCAGATGATACTGGAATCGAGTTCGAATGTCACTGTGGGTAAGGGGTGAGATTCTACAATTTGAATACTGGCTGTTGACGACCCGCAATTGTTGTTGGCGGTCACGGTAATTGCTCCGCCATTCTCACCGGCAGTGGCGTTGATAGAAGCCGTTGAACTGCTGCCGCTCCAGCCGTTGGGCAAAGTCCAGGTGAAGGAAGTAGCTCCAGGAACTTCTGCAAC
>REDV01000081.1 GCA_007695365.1 Cryomorphaceae bacterium
CCCGCCTGCCGGCGTGCAGGCCCGCCTGCCGGCGTGCAGGCCCGCCTGCCATCATAAGTTCTTGAAGACGGGTAGTTAGGAGTTAAACACTCCTGTTAATGCATAACCCGGGTTCAATTCAAAATACGTAAGTTTGAAACATGGATGAAAGCCGGGATATACGTTGGAACAGCGTTTTCAAAATTTTGAGCAGTCAATGACACTGCTGGCTCGTGCAGTTGAGCTCAAATCGCCGTCAATCATTGAAAAGGCGGGAATGATTCAATTTTTTGAAATCTGCTTCGAGCTGTCGTGGAAGGTGCTTAAAGATTACCTCGGCGCGCAGGGCTTTGCTGACTTGAAATACCCCAGAGAGATTATCAAAAAGGCCTTTGAGGTGGAGTTGATTGAAGACGGGGAGAAATGGCTGGAAGCTCTTCAGAATCGAAATTTGACAGCGCATACCTACGACGAAAAAATAGCCAACCAGGTGGTTAAATCCATTCGGCTCAGGTATTACCCGGAATTGCTCAAAATGTATGAGCTGCTCAAAGCAAAGTTGTAGCGATGTTTGGTCTGAAGGACTCCGATATCGAAGCCATGAATCATGTGCTCAGGGCTTTTCCGGGGATTGAGGAAGCCGTGATTTTTGGTAGTCGCGCAATGGGAAATTACCGCAGGGGGAGCGACGTGGATATTGCATTGTTTGGAGAAGGAGTGGATGTTGATACAGCTCAGAAAGTGGCGTGGCAACTGAATGAAGAAACCTTGATGCCTTATCGCTTTGATGTGTTGAGTTATGCTAATATTTCCAACCCCGACTTAAGAGATCATATTCGGCGAGTAGGTTTAACGTTGTATTCAACGAACCCGCATCGCATCGCAGGTGAACCGGTTGAAGAATACTTGAAAAGCAAGTGAAAAGTGCGCTGCTCCGAATTTCCCCAAGAGTAATTACATTGCGTCCGAAATGCTGATAAAGGGCGACAAGAAAGTCATTCGCGGATGGGCCATGTACGACTGGGCCAACTCGGTGTATTCGCTGGTGATCACCTCCACCATTTTCCCCATTTTTTATGAGTCCATATCGGTGATCAAAACGCCCGAAGGCGATGTCATTACTGACCTTGTATTTGAAGCCACAGGCTATCGCAATACGGCACTATACAGCTACACCATGTCGGCAGCCTTTTTACTGGTGGCCATCATTTCGCCCTTGCTATCGGGAATTGCCGATTATACTGGAAGCAAGAAGAACTACCTCATGTTTTTCTGCTATCTCGGATCGGCGGCGTGTATCGGGCTGTACTTTTTTGATATGAACAGCTTGTTTTTCGGCATGTCGATGGTGTTTGTTGCCTGCGCCGCGTTTTGCGCCAGCCTGGTGTTTTACGACGCCTACCTGCCCGAAATAGCTGAGCCCAAAGACCATGACCGCGTGAGTGCTCAGGGTTATGCGATGGGATACATCGGCAGCGTGTTGCTATTGCTGCTCAACCTGAGCATGATCATGATGCCCGAATGGTTTGGCATCGATCCCGAGAATAAATCACTGCCCGCGCGGCTGAGCTTTCTGTCGGTTGGAATCTGGTGGGCGGGTTTTGCGCAGTTCACATTTTTCAGGTTGCCCGCCAATGTGTACGGCCGAAAACCCAAAGGCGATGTGATTCGCAAAGGCTACCTGGAGCTGGTAAAAGTGTGGCATGAACTCAAACAAACCAAACGCCTGTGGCGCTACCTGCTCGCGTTTTTTGTGTTCAACACCGCGGTGCAAACGGTGATGTACATGGCCGCCACTTTTGCCGCCAAAGAGGTAAAGCAAATCAATAGCAACGGCAATGTAGAGCCCATGAGTGCCGACAGCTTGATCATCAGTATTCTCATCATTCAGTTGGTGGCCATTGTGGGGGCTATTTTCTTTTCAAAACTCTCTTCGAGAATCGGCAATATCCGCGCGCTGATGGTCTCGGTAGTCATCTGGATTGGCGTGTGCGTGGCGGCGTATTACGTGCATTTCGACACCCAGTTTTTTGTGGTGGCCGGTGTGGTGGGGCTGGTGATGGGCGGCATCCAGTCGTTGTCGCGCTCAACCTACGCCAAGTTTCTGCCCGATACCATCAACCACACTTCGTACTTTTCGTTTTACAACGTGTGCTACTACCTGGGCACTGTGTTGGGCACTTTTGCATACGGACTGGCTTTTCAGCTTACCGGCACATTGCGCGCTTCGATTTTCGCCATCGGGTCGTTCTTTGTGATTGGGTTGATTATGCTGTTGTTTGTACCCAAAGAGGAAGTGGCCATTGAGCGCGAAACGGAGCGGGCTTCGGGGTATTAGTTTTGTGCAATTCAGGACATAAATGCTTCCTCGCACCTTAATGTCACGCTGAGCGATTAGCGAAGTGTCTAATACCGCGTGATTCCGCGAGCCATTACTTTCTGGAGAGTACATGATCTTAGACTCTTCACTGCGTTCAGAGTGACAACAAACTTCGAAATGCAGTTCGTAAAATGCAGGGTGCTAACCTAATGTTTTACTACCCGCACCGCTTCCGAGCCGTGTTCGTTTCTAAGGTGCAACAGGTACATCCCCGGAGGATAACCAGTTAAATCCAGCACCACCCGGTTTTCATTGACTTGCCGCTGCATAACCCGCTGCCCGCTCAGGTTGTACACTTCCATGTGGGTTGTTCCTGAATAGTAGTTGGTAAACAACACATTAAACTGCCCGTTTCCGGGATTCGGAAACACCGTGGCCAGTTGTTTCTGCATGTGATCAATGGAGGTATCAATCACAAACTCATTCTGCGTGGTATTGGTCACAATGGCCTCGTTAAAGTCGAAGAAGATGTGGGCGGTGTTTTCAATCACCGTGCCCACGGGTAATCCCTCCACGGCTTTGATGCGGTATTGCACGTAGCCGATGCTGCCTTCAAAATCGGTGGTGCTGTCGGGCAGCATAATGTTGTTGAAGCGAAAGGTAAGCACATTGCCGTGAAGGTAGGTCAGCACCGGGTGGCTGTAGGCGGTGACTTCAAAGGTGTTTAAATCCAGGTTGGTATCCAGCGTGTCGGCCAAACGAATGTTAAATGCCGGCGCGGTACCTGTATTCTGAAAGTAAATGGTGTAGTTGAAGTAGTCGTCAAATCCGGGGGCTACATCGTGTGGCCAGACTTGTTTGATATTGGGGTCGTAGGAGTTTACTACTTCGTAGCAGTGGTTGTAGGTGTTGTTGGCAGGATTAAAATCTCCATCAATCGGAGTCACAACAATATCCACACATACCAGATCGCCCGTCTGAGCGGTGGTGTCGGTTTCCAACAACAGATTAAAATCCTGCTGCATATTTACCAAAGAAAAATCCGCAATATCATAGGTGAATTGCAGATCACCGGAAACAATGGGTGTGAGGGCATTGTTAGCAGGGCCCACGTAGGTCACCGGTCCATCGATATTGACTGTTACGGATCCGCTCAATCCTTGTGCGCATTGCAGGCCATACCAGTTGTTCATTTCTATCGCAGTTATATTTAGGGTGTGCACCTGTCCGGGAAAAGCCCAGCCTGTATTAACTACCGATTGTACCCCGACATCAAAACCGGACATACATTCCACACCAAAATCCACGTTCAATGCAGAGGACTCGTTCGCAGTTAACTCGACTAGTTGCGAATCCCCAGGGTCATCACACGATATCTGGAAAGGCATGTTCTCAGTGACGAGTTGCACAGTATAGTTCCCTGAACTAGCCGCAAAATTATAGATGGAATTTCCAAAGGTGAACGTAGTTGCCAGTAGATCACCAGATTCGTTAAAAATATTGAGTGGTACATTTATAATCCCAGATTCTGTTTCATCTTCTTCGCAATTGGTGTTGATGTCATGGTAAACAGTACCTGAAATTCCATCTAAACTGCTGCATCCGTATGGATTGCCTTCAGGATCGCTCATGTTGCAAAGGGGATAGGAAAGCCATTGCGAATTATCGGCTCCACTCATTGCCTGCAAATAGTTGGGCAGGCAAGTAAATGGGTTGTTCGAAATATTAAAATAATTGATATTCGAACTCGTAAGTGATACCGGTAAAATTGGGAGGCACAGTATATTGTTGGAGTCACATAATAATTCTATTAGCGTCGAAGGTAACTCTGGAAGAAAATTAAGCTCATTGGATTGGCATCTAAGCGCCGTGAGTGAGTTTGGTAAATCAGGAAGGTCAGTAAGGTAATTTCCCCCACAGTCAAATAATAGTAGTGATTGAGGTAGTTCAGGGATTACCGTAAGGTTGTTGTGAGCGCATTGAAAATACGTCAGAGATGGTGGTAATTCCGGTAGCAATGTGAGGTTGTTATTATTGCATGCCAAACTTGTAAGTGCATTGGGTAAGTCTGGCAGTGAGGTCAGATTGTTGAAATCGCAATTAAGGAACCAGAGATTTTGCGGTAACTCGGGTATGGAAGTTAAAGAATTGTTATCGCACCTGAGATAAGTGAGTGACTCGGGCAATTCAGGTAGAGACGAAAGATTATTGTTGTAGCATCTCAATATGGAGAGTGATTGTGGTAATTCAGGTAGAAAGACGAGGTTGTTGTCGTTACATTTGAGCTCAGTAATAGATGAAGGCAATTCTGGAAGGGTGGTAATGTTATTATTAAAGCATTCTAACTCTACCAGCGATGGGGGCAGTGTTGGCAGCGAGTAAAGGTTGTTGTGCCTGCACAACAGGGTTGTAATCAAAGGTGGCAATTCAGGTAATTCGGTAAGATTGTTGTTCGAGCAATTGAATAGTCCTTCGAGAGACTGAGGTAATGCAGGTAGTTCGGTAAGACTGTTGCTGGAACAATTCAAATGCTTAAGCAATTGAGGTAATTCTGGTAGATATGCCAGATTGTTGTTGCTACACCAAAGGACTTCTAAATTTACGAAGTACTCAATTCCGGTGAGTTCCGTAATATTTGAACCATTGACATTTATAGAAGTTGCATTCACAACATCCGCACATTGAGTATCCATCTGGTTCCCATCCATACATTCCGGAAAAAGCTCATTGAGCTTATTCGCAAAATTGTCATCAGGAATCGTAACCCACTGCGCCGAAGCGAACAGACCGGTGCTCATCAAAAGAGCGAGAAGAATTGATTTTTGCATGACTGGTTTGGTTTATAGAGTGAGTTAAATTTATTGTTTAATCAATTTTAATGTCTCTGATCCCCTCTCATTGCGAACGTGCAAAAAGTACATTCCGGCAGGATAACCGACCAGATCGAGTACTACCTGGTTTTCATTGACTTGCCGCTGCATCACCCGCTGCCCGCTCAGGTTGTACACTTCCATGTGGGTTGTCCCTGAATAGTAGTTGGTAAACAACACATTAAACTGACCGTTTGCGGGATTGGGAAATACCGTGGCCAGTTGTTGTTGTGGTTGATTTGCGGAGGTGATAATCACAAACTCATTTTGCGTGGTATTGGTCACAATGGCTTCGTTGAAGTCGAAGTAGATGTGTGCGGTGTTTTCTATCACGGTGCCCACAGGCAAACCCTCCACGGCCTTGATGCGGTACTGCACGTACCCGATGCTGCCTTCAAAATCAGTCGTGCTATCGGGAAGCATGATGTTATTGAATCGGAAGGTGAGCACATTGCCGTGCAGGTAGGTCAACACCGGGTGGCTGTAGGCGGTCACTTCAAAGGTGTTTAAATCCAGGTTGGTGTCCAGCGTATCGGCCAAACGAATGTTAAATGCCGGTGCGGTACCCGTATTCTGAAAATAAATGGTGTAGTTGAAGTAATCGTCATATCCAGGGGCTACATCATGCGGCCAGACTTGTTTGATGTTGGGGTCGTAGGAGTTAAAAACTTCATAGCACTGGGAATGGGTGTTGTTGTCAGGATTAAAATCTCCATCAATCGGATCTACAACAATATCCACGCATATCAGGTCGCCTTCTTGAGCTGTGGTATCGGTTTCCAATAACAGTCGAAAATCCTGGTGCATATTTACCAAAGAAAAATCCGCAATATCGTAGGTAAACTGAAGGTCTCCCGTTACGGTTGGAGTAAGCGCGCCACCGGCTGGCCCTGCGTAACTTACCGGTCCATCAACATATACCGTTACAGTGCCTTCCACATCTTCGGCACATTGCAGGCCGTGCCATGCTGACATATCCCCTGAGGCTATTTTCAAGGTATGAATCTGCCCGGGAAAAACCCAACCTGTGGTCAAAACGGATTGCACCCCGACATCAAACCCCGGCGAGCATTCGACGCCAAAATTTACGTTCAGTGCAATAGGTTCGTCCGTAGTCAACTCTACCTCTTGTGAACCGCCGGGATTAGCACATGAGGTTTGAAATGGCATGTTCTCCGTTACCAATTGCACTGTGTAGTTCCCCGGATCTGCTGCAAAGTTGTAAAGTGCACTTTCGCCACTTCCGAATGAATTCGCGGTTGCCACTATCTCATCAAACTCATTCAGCAGTTTGATGGTGGCATTGACTACGCCAACCTCCGCTTCGTTTTCCAGGCAGTCACCATTTATGTCGTTATAAACAGTACCTGCAATACCGTCGATTGTGCTGCAGTTGTTGGGGTTGCTTTCAAGTTCGCCGAGTCCACATAGCGGATAGGTTAACCATACTGAATTAGTTGGCCCATCCATTGCCGGCACATAATTGGGCAGGCAGGTTAAGGGGTTGAGAGAAATATTAAAGTTAGATGTAGAGGAATTCGTAAGTGACAATGGTAGAGTTGGTAAGCAATTTAGCGAGTTACTATGGCATAGCAGCATTGAAAGTGATGGGGGTAATTCCGGTAGCCAGGTGATGCTATTGTATTGGCACTGCAATTCTACCAACGATATGGGTAACTCTGGCAAAGCAGTCAGTTCATTTTCACCGCACCTCAGCTGCGTGAGCGATTCAGGTAATACAGGCAGGGAGTTAAGATTGTTTTGGGCGCACCACAACTGTGTCAGCGCTGAAGGCAATTGAGGTATGGTGATAATATTATTGCTGTGACACCTCAGCTCCGTCAGTGTTGAAGGTAATTCCGGTATGGCGGTGAGTTGGTTGAAGAAGCAGATCAGCTTCGTGAGGTTAGGAGGTAGTTCCGGTAGCGATGTGAGATTGTTACCGTTACACCACAATTCTGTGAGGGTTGTGGGTAATTCTGGCAACGAACTGAGGATGTTGTTGTTGCTACAATTCAATACCTCTAGGTTTACAAAGTATTCAAGGCCTGTGAGGTCAGCAATATTTGCGAGTTGCACATTGAGCACAGTTGCATTTACTATACCCGGACAATCTGTATTCATTTGGTTTCCGTTCATACATGATGGAAACTGTTGGTTCAATCTATTCACAAAATTCGCATCAGGAATCGTCACCCAATTCTGCGCCGAAACCGGCATAGCGAGGGATAAAAGAAGCGGAAGGAGGATTAACTTTTTCATGGCGATTTGGTTAAGGTTGGGTCTGAATTCGCTGAAAAAAAACGGGTTGGGGCGAATGATGACCAAAACCGCCTGAATCTCACGGGAAAGACGAAGCAATAACCAGAAGGTTGCTATTTTTTTTACCACGTGTCGGGCGGCTCACTCTGATACATCACCGGTGAATGCTACCTTTGCAGCCGCAAACAGCCAGTATGTACGACATTGCCATTATCGGAGGAGGAATTGTTGGTGCCGCAACAGCCTACAAGCTGCAAACACGGCACCCGAATCTCCGCATCGTGCTGCTCGAAAAAGAAAACCTGCTCGCCGATCACCAGACCGGACACAATTCTGGCGTGATTCACTCGGGACTCTATTATAAACCCGGTTCCCTCAAGGCCATCAACTGCATGAAGGGTCGGGTAGAGCTGGTAGAGTTTGCCAAAACCTACGGCATCGATCACGACGTGTGCGGCAAAGTGGTGGTGGCCACGCACGAGGCCGAACTGCCCTACATGGAGAACATCCGGCAAACGGGTGCCGCCAATGGGCTAACCGGAATTGAAAAACTCACCCCGGAGCAAATTCGCGAAATTGAACCACATTGCTTTGGTATTGGCGGGCTGTTTGTGCCCCAAACCGGAATTATTGATTTCAGGGCAGCTACCGCGAAGATGGTTGACCTTATGCTGGCCGCCAATCCGGAAAGCGCCCTTCGACTGGGCGAGGAAGTGCTGCGCATTGATAAACACGCCGAGCACTCGGTACTGCATACGAGCAAAGGTATTATAGAGGCGCGCTTCACTATCTTCTGCGCCGGACTTCAGGCCGACCGTATGGCCAAAAAAGACCAGGTTTACATTGCCGAAAAAGTGGTGGGCTTCCGTGGCGATTACTACGAACTCACGGATCAGGCTAAGCACAAAGTAAAAAACCTGATATACCCCGTGCCCAATCCCGATTTCCCGTTTTTGGGCGTGCACTTCACCCGCATGACTAACGGCGAAATTGAATGCGGCCCCAATGCGGTTTTTACTTTTAAACGCGAAGGCTACGGCAAAACCGATTTCAACCTGAATGATACCCTCGATGCGCTGAGCTACGGCGGTACCTGGCGACTCTTTCTCGGAAACATCTCATTCGGAATCAATGAGTACCGCCGCGCTTTCTCCAAGAAACTCTTCTTAAAGACCCTGCAGAGATTGATTCCTTCGCTCGAAATGGACGATCTGAAACCGGGTCGCTCGGGTGTACGGGCCATGCTGCTCAAAAAAGACGGCGATACCAAAGACGATTTCAGGATTGAGTTCGGCCACCGCAGTATTCACGTGCTCAACGCTCCGTCACCCGCGGCAACAGCGTCATTGGCCATTGGTGGCCAGGTGGCCGATATGGCGAAGCAGCAGTTTGGATTATAGAGGCAGTACTACCCGAATAGTTTTTTGCTGTCCAGCTTTTTAGGTGTGCATAGCACTGCAATGTGATGGTCGTTGTTGATGACCCGTTCGCAATCGGCCTGGTTGATGTTGCCTTTGTTGTCGTTGTCATTGAGCGAAATGGCAATGAGATCGGCGCCCCATGAATGGGCAAATTTGAGTGTTTGTTTGGCAACACCGGCCGAGAATACCGTGGGCGATTCCTCCGTTTCAGAATAGCGGATGTCTGCCTCATCGAGCATTTTACGGCTTAACGCTATGTGAGCTTTTACCTTGCGTTCATCCATCATGGGGTGGTGAAGGGCGTACAACATCACCTCTCCGTTAAACCACTTCGCAAAGGGAATCACGCTTTTGACCTTTTCCTCAAATGGCTCGATATCATCAATCGGTAGCAGGATTTTCCGATAAGATTCGGTTACAGGTGTTTCATCTTGTACAATAGCAGACGGAACAGACACGTTGCGCAAAATGCCCAGGATTCGCGCCCCAAAGAGATGTTGTGCGATACCGCGGATGCCCTCAGTTCCCATCACTAACATGCGGGGTGAGTGTGATTGAAGCACCCGCACGAGGTCGTCCATCGGGTCATGACCCCGTTCAATAATATAGCCCACACGCACACCGTGATCGCCTGAAATCTCCTCGCAGATAGATTCCATACGCTTGCGCTCTGCGTCGGTGGTGTCGCTGTCTGCAATGTGCAGAAGGGTAATCATATCTCCGGTTTTACGGGCAATGTGTACGGCCTGCAAAATAGCGGTGCTGTCGGAAACCGAGAAATCTGTTGGAATGATAATGCCTTGTGCGCTCATGGTTTAAGAGTTCATTTTTCTGGTTCGGTGGAAGCCGTTGAGCCTCCTTCGGAAAGGTCGGGTTTCGAATCGGATGTTGCTTCCTGGCGGTTGAGCATTTCGTCCAGTAATTCATGCGCGGGGTCGTTGCTGCCGTCATCATCACCGGCATCGGATTCGGTTTTGATTTTTTTCGCGAAGAAGGTTTTCATGTACCACATGCCGTCTTTGCGTGAGGAAATATGTATGACCAGCGCTGAGCAGATTACAATACTCAGCAAAATGATGGAAAAGGTAAGATTCTGAATAATCTGCCCTTGTACCACCAGAAATTCGTTGTTGCGCTCAAGGCCCAGTTGCAGGGGTAAGGCAGCTAAAATGGCTGGCACAATTCCTTTGGGCGCCATCACGCTCATCATACCCAAATCGCGTACGCTGTGTTGTGTGGGTATAGTAAACTTGGTGCTCCAGGGCCGAAGAACAAGAATGAGCAAAATGATGATTGAAGAGGCAATGTACACGATTGGGTAGGCAAAGACAATATTAAGACCAATGTAAACAAAAAAGAATGTAGCGAAAACGAAAACGAGCTCGGAAAACAGTAGTTTTTCTTCTCTTAGAAGTGGTTTAGGAATCCATCTGGATCCTAGTTTTTTTGAAGGAAGTAAGTAGCTGTTGGCAAGTGCAAAACCAAAAGTAAGCGAGGCTATACCACCATTCAGGTTGAAATATTCGCTGGTTCCGTAAATGATGAAAAGTACTCCCAGATTTATTAAGATGTGATTCTGTAGTTCCCTAATGAGATTCAAGGAAATAGACCATAAATAACCTGAAACAAGTCCGATAAGAGAAGCTAGGAAGAAAGCCTTCAGTATTTTAAGACTGATTGTACCAAAATCTACCTTTCCTAATGCCATTGCATCAAAAATGGCCAAGCCGACAACCAAACACAAAACGTCGCTAATTGCAGATTCCAGAATGAGGTATGTGGATGAGGTTTGGTCAGTCTTTATCTGCTTCAACATAGGGATAACTATTGCAGATGAAGTGCCTCCGCAAATTGCCCCGAAAAAGACGGCTGCTATTAATTCGAGTTCCGGAAAAAAAAGTAAAGCCACGATGGTTGCAACTGTTGCACTCGCAACAAAATTTGATGCTGTGAACATGACTGAAGGTACAAAGGCTTTGTTCGAATTTCGTATGCTCAAATTTGTTCCGCTTTCATAGAGCAGTAGGATAAGCGTTACTGCAGAAAAAACGGGCCCCATTTTGCCAAAATCATCAGGGCTTACGAGCTTGAGTACAGGGCCTATCACAATTCCAAAAAGAATGAACAAAAGAGCGTTTGGAATGCGTGTGAAGCTGAAAATCCGGTTAAAAAAATGCGCGCCAAAAATCAGCAGACCCAAACCAATGATGAAGACAGGTGTTTCCATGCGCTTTGAGTCCAAAGATGACCATAATTGTTGAATGGCCACAAGCAGGTCTGTCAAATTGTGGACTAGGGGTGTGTTGAATTACTTAAATTCGTGCCGTTATATGATTGTGTTACGATGCGCCGAAAGGGGTTATAAAATGAGATAGTATGTACTTAATGAGTGCAATTGAATTTAGCCTTCCGTTAAAGAATCCGGTGTTGATTTTTTCATTGATTCTTTTCATTGTTTTGTTTGCCCCGCTCGTGTTAAATAAATTCAAGATTCCCCCGATCATTGGGTTAATTATTGCTGGCGCTATAATCGGGCCGAATGGGCTGAATTTTATGCTCAGGGACAGTAGTATTGTTTTGTTTGGAACTGTCGGTTTGCTATACATAATGTTTTTAGCCGGACTGGAGATTGACATGGCTGACTTTAAGAAGAACAGTTGGCGAAGTATTTTTTTTGGATTACTTACCTTTTTGATTCCTATGTCTTTAGGAACTTTGGCCGGACTCTATCTGCTCGGGTTCGGTATTTTGACTTCTGTTTTACTAGCCAGTATGTTTGCGTCTCACACATTACTGGCATACCCACTAATTAGCAAACTGGGGCTAGCAAAAAACAGAGCCGTTAATGTTACGGTGGGGGGTACGGTGATTACAGATACCCTTGCCCTTCTTGTATTAGCTGTTGTTGTTGGTATGTCGGCCGGTGAGATCACTGAAGAATTTTGGATCAGGCTCGGAATTTCAGTAGCAGTATTCGGCCTCGTAGTCATGATAACTTTCCCGCTTCTTGGACGTTGGTTCTTCAAACGCGTGGATGATCATGTGTCTCAGTATTTATTTGTGCTTGGAATGGTGTTCCTCGGTGCCTTTCTTGCTGAAGCTGCAGGAATTGAGGCCATTATTGGTGCCTTCCTTGCGGGCCTGGCCCTGAACCGGCTCATACCGCATACCTCTGCCCTGATGAACAGGATTGAATTTGTGGGAAACGCTCTGTTTATTCCGTTTTTTCTGATTGGCGTAGGAATGCTGATAGACTACCGGGCTTTCTTCAAAAGCTTCGAAACCATATGGGTGGCAATTGTAATGACCGGTTGTGCAACGGGATCCAAGTATGCAGCTGCCTGGTTAACCTCCAAAACCTTTGGTTATTCAAAAGATGAGCTAAGGCTTATGTTTGGCTTAAGCAATGCTCAGGCCGCGGCCACGTTGGCAGCAGTGCTGGTTGGTTACAACGTGATTATGGGCACCACCGATACTGGCGAGCCAATACGGTTACTGAGTGAGGAGGTGTTGAATGGAACCATTCTGATGATTCTCGCAACGTGCACCATAGGCTCTATATCAGCGCAAAAAGGTGCGGTTAATCTCGTGAATTCTGCCGATTCGAATGAAGATATGGCAGAAGAGGAAAGTACTCAGCGGATCTTGATCCCAACCAATAATAGCGATATTACAGAGGAACTTGTGAATCTGGGCTTACTTATTAAGAACGAAAAACACCGATCGGGTCTGGTTGCTCTAAATGTTCTGAATATTATACCAAACGGAGAAACCAACGAGAAAGAATCAAAAAAAGTACTGGAGGTAGCTGAAAGAGCTGCAGCAGCAGCCAGCAATGAGCTAAAGCCCGTTCTTCTGCGTGAAACCAATGTGGTAAACGGAATTCAAAAAACGGTCATTGATGAACGTGTTACCGATATCATCCTTGGGATAACAGATAACAGGAGCCTGGTAGATACTTTTTTTGGTACTGTAACCGAAGGGGTAATCAGTAGATGCGAAGCTGTGCTTTTTATATACAGCCCCAGGCAACCGATTGTTACCGTAAAACGGCATCTTGTAATTGTCCCAGCGAATGTCGAGAAAGAAAAAGGTTTTAGGACATGGTTATCTCGAATTTTTAAAATCGGAAAACATACAGGCGCTCAGTTAAGGTTTTGTTGCAACGAGCGCAGCATGAAGTACATTGAGCGTTATGCCAAAAAAGCTGAAATTGAAGTAAAGCATACCTTGCTCAAGGATTTTGAGGATTTCCTGGTAGTTGCAAAGGAAGTTCGCAGTGATGACAACCTGATCGTGGTCATGAGCCGTCCCGAGTTTCCTTCATATAATCCTCAAATGAAGAATGTTAGAAAACAACTTCTCAAATATTTTGATCAAACCAGTTTTATTCTGGTGTATCCTCTGCAATCCAAGTATCAAAGTTCTTCAGGTTTCAACAATCCATCCATCCATACATCTTTCAGTGGAGAACTCTCCAAAATAGACAAGATCGGAAAATCCCTTGGTGGATTCCTTCGCAGGGAATAGAGCTATGCGAACTCCGACAACTCCAGCCAGCGCAGGGTTTTGTCGTCAATCGCGGCCATTACCTCACCGAGCTTCGCGCTGTATTCAGTGAGGGCTTCGTGATCGGTTTCGCTCGCAAGCTGCGCTTCGAGTTCGGCCTTTTGCTGCTCAAGTCCGGCGATTTCTTCTTCAAGGCGTTCAAACTCCAGTTTTTCCTTGAAGCTGAGTTTTGTTTTTCCAGTTGATTCCTTTTCCACCTTTTCGATGGGGGGTGCAGAGCGGGGTTTATTCTCTTTTTGCTGCTGCTGATTACCAGCCTCCCATGCCAGGTACTGACTGTAATTCCCCGGAAATTCTCTGAGCTCGCCACCGCCGCGGAACACGAAAAGATGATCCACCACCTTGTCGATAAAATACCGGTCGTGACTCACCACAATAACCACCCCGGGAAATTGCTGGAGGTAATCTTCCAGGGCGCTCAAGGTGTAAATGTCCAGGTCGTTGGTGGGCTCATCGAGCATCAGCACATTGGGGTTGCGCATCAATACACGACAGAGCGCCAACCGTTTTTTTTCACCCCCGCTCAGTTGCCCTACCACCTGGTAGTGCATTTTACGGTTAAACTGAAACCGCTCCAACAGTTGGGCGGCCGTGAGTTTCCGCCCACCTTTTAACGGAATCACCTCTGCAATTTCAGTAATGGCCTCAATCACCCGCTGATCATCGGTAAACTCAAAATGGCTCTGGCGGTAGTATCCTAGTTCTACCGTTTCTCCGATCACCACCTTTCCGCTGTCGGGCTCTTCATCGCCGGCTATCATGCGCATGAGTGTGGTTTTACCGCTTCCGTTGGGTCCTACCAAACCCATTTTTTCGTCGCGTTTCACCGCGTAGGTGAACTTTTTGAGGAGTTCATGGCCGGGAAAGGACTTACTCACATTGTGAAATTCAATCGTTTTGGTTCCCAGTCGGTTGAAACTCACCTCCAGCTTCAGTTCTTCGTCTTGCCCGGGGCCCTGGGTTTCTGCTTTTTTGTCGTAAAAAGCTTCTGTGCGCGCTTTTGACTTCGTGCCGCGGGCTTTGGGTTGCCTCCGGATCCATTCCAGCTCCTTTTTCAAAAAGCTGCGGGCCTTATCCAGGGTAACCGATTGCAATTCTTCCCGCAGCGCTTTTTGCTCAAGGTAGTACGTGAAGTTTCCCTTGTACTTGTAGATATTGGTATCGGCCAGCTCCAGTACTTCATCGCACACCCGATCAAGAAAGTAGCGGTCGTGTGTAACCATCAGTAAGGTGCAGTTGGCGGTTTGCAAATAGTTTTCGAGCCATTCAATCATCTTGATATCAAGGTGGTTGGTGGGTTCGTCGAGCAAAATAAAATCGGGCGATTCAATGAGCACGCGCGCCAGTTGAACGCGTTTGCGTTGACCTCCGGACAATTCGCCGATGCGCTTTTCGGGCAGGTTGATACCGAGGTGTCCGAGCACTTCGTACACACGGTGTTCCACATCCCACGCGTTGAGGCGCTCTACCGTATCGAAGGCCTTTTGAATTTCATCCTGAGAAGCATCTTCGGCCAGGCAGCGGTTGTAATGGGTGATGGCCTGCATTTCGGATTCCATGCCGCCCAATACAGTGTCTTTGATGGTTTGTTCTTCGGGCAGGTCATCGTCCTGATTCAGAAAGCTCACCCGCACATCGCTGCGAAAGGTGATGGTTCCGGAGTCGGGGGTGTGCATTCCGGCGAGGCAGCGAAACAGGGTGGTTTTACCGGATCCGTTTTTCGCCACCAGGGCCACTTTTTGCCCCTTTGAAATGCCAAAAGTCAGGTCGCTGAAAAGCAGGCGGTCGCCAAAGGATACAGTGAGGTTTTCTACAGAGAGGAGGTTCATGGATTCGGTCAAACAGTTTCAATAAATGCGGGGCGCTGGGTGAGCTCATGGTAGCAAAACACCCCTTCACCAAAAAAGTGCACCACCATGCTTTTGCGGGTTGCCCCCTCCCGCAGAATGGGTTTGCCGGCGTGGTACAGGTTGCCGTGCCAGATGAGCACATCGCCTTTCTTTGCGTGAAACTCCTGTGGTTTCAAACCGTGTTGGTCAATCATGCGCTGAACCTCTTCTTCATAGCGGCCATAGGCATTGTCGCCAATCATCCAGCGGTTTCCGCCGTGGTTGTAGGTGCCGTTAAGAATGTAAGGCAGTTTGTGACTGCCGGGGTAATAAATCAGCGGACCGTTTTCGGTGTGAATGTCTTCCAGGGCTATCCACGCCGCAATGAGGTTGCCCTTGGGCTCGGTGGTCATGTGGATAAAGTC
Organism: Cryomorphaceae bacterium; assembly: GCA_007695365.1. NCBI lineage: Bacteria > Pseudomonadati > Bacteroidota > Flavobacteriia > Flavobacteriales > Cryomorphaceae > Cryomorphaceae bacterium. The sequence continues at coordinate 15,676 of REDV01000081.1, forward strand.
GCTGTGGGCACGCTGTTCGGAACCTTGCAAAAAATTGATGGTCTGAAAAGGAACCACTTCCCTGCCCAGTACAAAGCTCAGTAGGCGGTGTAATCTTTTGTCTTTGGCCACGTCGCGCAGCAAATCGCTGTGCCTGAATGCGAACATGATTTTGCGCCCGGTAAAGTTGAAATCCACCTCCTTTTGGGTGATGAGGCGATCAACTTCCGCATTGATGGCATCTACGTCGCCCTCAGAAAAAAACGACTCAAGTACCATGTAGCCCCGATTTGGCCACTGCAGCAATTCGTTTCGGGTTTTCTCGTCAAAGGTGTGAAAGTCGGAGTGCTTTTGCAGTTGTTCAAGCGCGTCGGGTTGATCGAGCCAGGGGCGGTCGTCGGGTCTTCCCGCAAAATCAAGGCTCGATACAGGTGCCCACACCGGTTTATTCAGCCCCAGTTCGCGGTATTTATCGCGATTGGCTTTGAGCTTGCCGTAATTCAGCAAGTTCAGCAATACGTAATTGAGCTTGATTTTTCGGAAAACTCCGTAGTACCGGTCCAGCCATTTGCGCATGGTGCAAAGGTACGCAGCATTTACAGCTGGGGTGTAACCTTCGCTGAAGTTTTGTGTGGTGGGTCAATTGGCAGGGGTTCACTAACTTTGTTACGTGCAACACATGGGTAAATACCTCGTGGTAATCGGGTTGCTCATTGCGGCTTTCGGGGCGCTTTGGTGGCTGCTGGGCGATCGCATGGGCGGACTCGGAAAGCTGCCGGGCGATATCCGCGTGGAGCGCGAAAATTTCACCTTTTACTTCCCAATCACCACCATGATAGTGCTCAGCATCGTACTCAGTGCCGTGCTTTGGGTTATTCGGCGGTTTTTCGGGGGTTGATACACTTGATGATGAAATCTTTTTATTTGATTACATGCTTGTTGTGCTTGTTGGCGATGCCACTTTGGGCTCAGCCTCCCGGGGCAGATACCACTGTGGTGCTTTCTTCGGGAGTCGAGGAGCGCTTCAAGCTGGTGCTCGAAGACAGGTTTGAAGGTCCCAAACTGGACAGCAAAAAATGGAAGGTTACCGAGGGCGTGCCCCGGGATCCGGAAATGAAGTTTCAGCAGCATTATTTCAAGCCTGAGAATGTGGAAGTTTCCGATGGGACCCTTAAGCTTTGGGTGCATCGCGACACCATGCTTCAAAAGGAGTTTAAAATATGGATTGATGTGGGCATGAAGCCTTTTGTGGCCGATTTTGAATACAGCTCGGCCGAGGTAGAATCGCTCGAAAAATTTGGGTACGGCATGTACGAGATTCGCTGCAAGCTTCCGCAGGGCAAGGGTTACTGGCCGGCCTTCTGGATGTACGGCGAACCCCAGGGGCGCAACAACGAGTTGGATGTGTTTGAGTTCTGGAATGAAGGGGCTTTTCTGCGGGGGTTTGCACCCAAACGATTGTCGCGGGTTCAGCACATGACGGCTCATTTCGATGGGGGAATGTCAAAAGGAAGCCAGCGGGGAGTGGATGCCTCCGAAGGCTTTCACACTTATACACTGATTTGGGACGACTGTAAGATTCTCTGGTTCTTTGATGGTGAATTGCGACGCAGTTTATATCGCTACAAAGGTGTTCGCGACCGCGACCCGGATTGCAGTCGCGCGGCCTCGCGCCGCAACCCGAAAATGAATGTGTTTCCCATTGACGAGGGCTTGAGAATTCTGGCCGGTGTGGCGGTTCAATCGGGCAAAGACGCTCCCGATGAGGACACTGAGTTTCCACAGGCCATGGAGGTGGATTACATACGCTTTTACGAGCGGGTGGATTGACGGCTACGTGTAGTCAGTCAATACTGCCCGGGTGCAACGCAGAGAATGGGCTTCATAGCCGCCACTATATAATCAACATTGCATCGCCAAAAGAAAAAAAGCGATACCGCTCCTTGACGGCTGCATGGTATGCTTCCATCATCAGCTCATATCCGCCATAGGCACACACCAGCATGAGCAGCGTAGATTGCGGCGTGTGGAAATTGGTAAGCAGTGTATTGGCCGACTGAAAGTTGTAGGGCGGGTAGATAAACAGGTTGGTGCTGCCCCGGTGTTTGGCAATCCGTCCGGTTTGTTGTACGGTGCTTTCCAGCGTGCGCAACACGGTTGTTCCCACGGCACATGCTTTATGCCCGTTCTCCAGGCTGTTGCGAATGGTTGCAGCGGTAACTTCGGGCAGGTAAAAGCGCTCGGT
>REDV01000082.1 GCA_007695365.1 Cryomorphaceae bacterium
GATTTACGACATCAACGGACAGTTGATCCAGAATGAAGGATTTGGCCACGTGGGCCACAGCGTAAGCCGACTGATTCACTTCAACAAGAACCTCGCTACAGGAATGTACCTGGTCAATGTGATGGTGGATGGTGAGCGTTTTGCTACCGAGCGATTGATTATAGTACACTAAGTTAATGACCCGGTCTGTTTGGGTTGGGTGCAATAAACCGGATAAATCCTTTATCCTATTATGAAAACAGTACCCCCGGCGAGTAATCGTCGGGGGTTTTTTAACTTGAACCTACGGAGAAGAGGAGTAGGAAGGGTTACCCACCAACTTTAATCATCACGGTCAAAAAAAAAAAAAGAGGCTCTGCCAGGAGCCTCTTTTCGTTCTGTTGAAATCAACCGGCCTTAGCCGTTCATTGAAATCAAAAACTCTTCGTTGCTTTTGGTCCGCTCGAGGCGATCTTTCACAAACTCCATGGCTTCCAGCGGATTCATATCTGCAAGGTGCTTGCGCAAAATCCATACGCGCTGCAGGGTGTCTTTGTCCAGAAGCAAATCCTCGCGGCGCGTACCTGATGCCAGAATATCAATGGCCGGGTACACACGTCGGTTGGAGATCTTCCGGTCGAGCTGAAGTTCCATGTTACCGGTGCCTTTGAACTCTTCAAAAATCACCTCGTCCATTTTGGAGCCGGTCTCTGTAAGTGCAGTAGCGAGAATGGACAGTGATCCCCCGTTTTCAATTTTCCGGGCGGCACCAAAAAAGCGCTTGGGCTTTTGAAGTGCGTTGGCATCCACACCACCGGTCAGTACTTTACCCGAAGCAGGTGAAACTGTGTTGTATGCACGGGCCAAACGGGTTATAGAGTCGAGCAGAATTACCACATCGTGGCCACATTCTACCATGCGCTTGGCTTTTTCAAGCACCAGGTTGGCAATTTTTACGTGTCGGTCGGCTGGCTCATCAAAGGTAGAGGCAATGACTTCGGCGTTCACGTTGCGCTTCATGTCTGTAACCTCTTCCGGACGCTCGTCAATAAGCAGAATGATCAGGTAAACCTCCGGGTGGTTGGCTGCAATGGCGTTGGCAACATCCTGGAGCAAAATTGTTTTACCGGTTTTGGGTTGGGCCACAATCAGTCCGCGCTGCCCTTTGCCGATGGGCGAAAAGAGGTCCATTACGCGGGTACTTATGTTTCCTGAACGCGCTGTAATGTTGAACTTTTCGTCGGGAAAAAGCGGTGTGAGGAATTTGAATGGAACACGGTCGCGCACAAATTCGGGGTCGCGCCCGTTGATTTCATCCACCTTTACCAGGGGGAAATATTTTTCTCCCTCGCGTGGGGCACGAACTTCACCGATGATGGTATCCCCCGTTTTTAATCCGAAAAGTTTGATTTGCGATTGTGAAATGTACACATCGTCGGGCGAGTTGAGGTAGTTGTAGTCCGACGACCTCAAAAAGCCGTAGCCTTCGGGCATGATTTCAATGACGCCTTCGGTTTTTACCGGATTATCAAAAAAGTAATCGGGTTGCTGTTTTTCGCGCGGCTGCCGATCCTGATTTCTGTCCTGACCTCTATCCTGGCTACGATCCTGATTACGATCCTGATTTCTGTCCTGACCTCTATCCTGATTGCGATCCTGATTGCGATCCTGACGGTGGTCGCGACGTTGGTCACGGCTTTGTCCATCGCGATTGGCATTGTCACGCCGTTTATCACGATCCTGAGATCCCCGCGGTTCTGACCGCTGAGGTCGGTTGTCGGTGCGCTCCCGGTGCTGCTCCTGACGCTGCTCCTTAGCTGGCTCGTCTTCTTTTGGGCTGGTTGAGTCTGCTTCGCTTGTTTTTTGCTCGCTTTTTTGGGTGTCGCGTGTCGGCTTTGGGGTTACTTTTTCTGCCTTTTCTGCCTGTCGAGCACGAGGCCTTCGGCTGGATTCACTGTTGCGCTCTTCGGTGGATTCGGTTTTTTTGGGCGCTGTTTTGGCCTGTGCAGGTGGATTAACAGCTTGCTCATCAAGAATTTTGTAAATCAGTTCTTGTTTTTTAAGCCCCTCGGTTTTAGCGATTTTAAGCTCTTTGGCTATATCTCGCAATTCAGTAACTTTCTTACTGTTGAGTTCAATTATGTCGTACATCAAAATGTGTTGTGGTGTAATCAGAAAAGAAGAAAAGTGTGGAATTCGCTTGTTGGATCTGAGAATTGGTTGATTTTTCAACCGTCCTGAACAAGGAATGACGCTGCAATGATACGACAAATTTGAAATATGCAACCCCTTTTCACAGTTTTTGACGTGTGGTGCTGCTGCTCAAAACGGGTCTTTTATCTTTGTCGCAAAACCTGCTCCTCATGATTCAGCGTATTCAAACCGTTTATCTTGCACTTGCCATATTGTCAATGGCGCTGATGTTTGCGTTCAAAATTTCCTACATTGAAACGGGCGATGACCTTGCCGTTATTACTGTTTATGGTGTTACCCTCAATGACCAAGCCGTTCAAAACAGCTGGCTCGTGTTGCCTCCCTGGGCCTGGAATGTGCTTATCATCGCAGCACTTGTTTCGGCTGTAGTTTTGTACCGCAATCGCCGCCGGCAAATGTTACTGGCCCGAACCTCGAGCTTGCTTATCATTGCCTACTTTGTAGTTCTGTACTTTGCAGGTACCACATTGGCAGACTCATTTACAGGAGTGGAGAGGCCTTCCTATGGCGTCAGCACATACTTTCCGGTTGCAGCCTTTGCGTTTGTTTTTCTGGCGAACAGGGCCATCAAGAAAGACGAAGATCTGGTGCGCTCGCTCGATAGACTGCGTTAGGTGAAGCTACTTATCGCGTCCTGATGATTTTGTGTGTGCTCACCTTTCCGTGAACATCATAAACTTGCAGGAAGTAAGCCCCGGGATGCAGGTGTGAAAGCGAAACGGGCCGCCCGTCAACCAGATTGTCGGTTATCTCCGAAGTGCGCCCCCAGCCATCAATCAGCAGGATACGCCGGATTGCCGGACCGTTATTGTTTATGAACACATCGCCTGAGCTCGGGTTTGGGTAGAACAGTATTTCATTTGGCGATACTATTTCCGCAATACTTGTAATAATGAGGTAGATTTGCGCTGAACTCAGGGCTGAGTCACAGTCATTATAGGCTGTGAGTTGCACGTTGAACATGCCCGCCGACTCGTACACATGTTCAGGGTTTTCGTCATTCGAAAAATTGCCGTCGCCAAAATCCCATAGGTAGGCGTTTGCGTTGGTAGAGAGGTTGATAAACACTACAGGCTCCATGGGGCCTACCGTTGTACTGCTTGTTTCGAAGCTGCTGGTAACATCAAAAAGGCCAACGCTCCACTGCTCAAGGTTGTTGTAAACAACAGTTTCCGCCGCGTTTCGAATGGTTTCGGCCATGGCGGGAGGAAGAATGAAATTGTAGGATGATGTGGCCGGGTTTTTCCTGAATAGCACAGCATAAAACGCACACGCTGCTGCAAATGAGCCTGATTCAGAGGGGTGACTTCCGTCGGGGTCATACAGGTCAATTCCCGGATGATTATCGATGATGTACCGCCACAATGCGCCTACAGGTGAAACAACGGCGTTGTTTAGCTCCGCCATCAGCATGTATCGCTCGTAGAGCAGGTCATCCATTCCCTCATACGTGCAAACAGGCGGCCATGCAGGGCAGTTGCCGGCATCGCCGAACTTTCGCCCCCAGGTCATGTAAAACACGGTTTGAGCGCAAGGACTGCTTTCTAGTATAAGGTTATTGAGCTGGGCGGCATAGGGCAGAACCTCGGCTTCAACTTGTGCCATAGGAAAAGAGGGTTTTTGACTCTGTTCCTGAAGCACCACGCAGTCCCATCCCCCTGCACCTATTTTCTGAAGAGTGTTTGAGTTGTTCACGTGTTGTACAAACGAATATCCCGGTGGCGTGCTGCTGTCGTGAATAAGTGTATCACCCAGCGAAAGTGCCAGATTTGCGACAATTTGAGGCATGTTGTTGTAGTACGTATAGCTATTGCCCACAAAAAGAACTCGCTGTGATTGAGACTGGCCGAATCCTGAAAGTTGGGCCACAATCAGAACGAATAGTAATACTGCTTTTTTCATCGTGCAATATTTGGTATGGGTTAGTACATCGGAAATTGAAGTTGTTTTCTGGACAAAAAACTGGCCCTCAATAACTCATCAATTCCATTGCAATCTTACTATTTTTGGCGCTCTCTAAAAAGAGCCTTTCATGGAAATCCCAAAAACATACGACCCGTCATCTTGCGAGGGCAAATGGTACCAGTACTGGATGGAAAACGGTTATTTTCACTCCGAACCCGACAGCCGCGAGCCATACACTGTGGTGATTCCTCCACCCAATGTAACCGGTGTTCTGCACATGGGGCATATGCTCAACAACACCATTCAGGATGTATTGGTACGACGGGCGCGCATGATGGGTAAAAACGCTTGCTGGGTGCCCGGTACGGACCATGCATCCATAGCCACTGAGGCTAAAGTGGTGCGCAAGCTGCGCGAAAAAGGTATCAAAAAATCGGATTTAAGCCGTGATGAGTTTTTGGAGCACGCATGGGATTGGACTCGTGAACACGGCGGGATTATCCTGGATCAGCTCAAGCATTTGGGAGCCAGTTGCGACTGGGAACGTACCCGTTTCACCCTCGATGAAAAATACTACGCCGCTGTTGTCAATACCTTTATAGACCTCTACCGCAAAGGCTATATCTACCGCGGCGAGCGGATGATTAACTGGGATCCTGCCGCGCTTACCGCCCTCAGCGACGAAGAAGTGATTTATAAGGAAGTGCAGTCGAAGCTGTACCACGTAAAATACCGTGTGGAGGGAACCGACGAATGGCTCACCATTGCCACCACGCGCCCCGAAACCATTTTGGGCGATACAGCTATTTGCATCAATCCCAAAGACCCTCGTCACGAACACCTTAAAGGCAAACGCGCCGTTGTGCCGTTGGTAAATCGCTCCATTCCCATCATTGAAGATGAGTACGTAGATATGGAGTTTGGTACAGGTTGCCTGAAGGTGACGCCGGCCCACGACCCCAACGATTACATCCTCGGCGAAAAACACCAACTGGAGGTGATTGACGTCATGAACGACGACGGAACCATGAGTGAGGCCGCGGCCTTGTACATCGGGCAAGACCGCTTTGAAGTGCGGAAACTCATCGCGGCCGATCTGGAAAAAGCCGGTCAGCTTGCTAAAGTGGAGGATTACACCAACAAAGTGGGCTTTTCGGAGCGCACGGATGTGGTTATTGAACCGCGCCTTTCACTTCAATGGTGGGTAAGCATGAAAGAGCTGGCCCAGCCTGCACTTGATGCGGTTGAAAAGGGTGAGGTGTCCTTTTACCCCGACAAATTTGTGAATACCTATCGCCACTGGATGACCAATATCAAAGATTGGTGTATCAGCCGCCAGTTGTGGTGGGGACACCGTATTCCGGCGTGGTATCTCAATGACGGGGAGCCTATTGTGGCCGAAAGCGCCGAGGAAGCCCTGCGCATTGCGCGCGAGCAAAGCGGCAATGCCGGACTTGAGCTGAGTGACTTGCGCCAGGACGAAGACGTAATGGACACCTGGTTTTCGTCGTGGTTGTGGCCCATGGGCGTATTTGATGGCTTTGAAACCGAAGAGGAGGTGAGCTATTACTATCCCACCAACGATTTGGTAACCGGACCGGATATCATCTTTTTCTGGGTAGCCCGAATGATTATGGCGGGATATCACTACCGGGATGATCGTCCGTTCAGAAATGTGTATTTCACTGGAATTGTGCGCGACAGCCAGGGACGGAAAATGAGCAAGCAACTGGGCAATTCACCCGATCCGTTGGAGCTTATTCAAACCTTTGGGGCCGACGGTGTTCGCGTAGGCCTGCTGCTCACGGCACCTGCCGGAAACGATTTACCCTTTGACCCGAAACTTTGCGAACAAGGCAGAAACTTCTCTAACAAAATCTGGAATGCTTTCCGACTGGTGAAAGGATGGGAGCCCGAAGCAAAAGACCAGCCTGAGGCTGCAAAACAGTCGGTGGCGTGGATGAATGCGCGCTTTTCGCAGGCACTGGCCGAAATCAATGCAAGTTTTGAGCGTTTCCGCTTGTCGGAAGCTTTGATGACCATTTACAAGCTCATTTGGGATGATTTCTGCTCGTGGTACCTTGAGATGGTGAAGCCACCTTACGGGGAGCAAATTGACACGACAACACTCGAGCAAACACAGGCTTTCTTCGAGCAAATGCTCAAACTGCTGCACCCTTTTATGCCGTTTATCTCCGAGGAAATCTGGCAGCACCTCAATAAGCGCAATACTCCTGGTGAGGCGCTCGTGGTGTCGCCCTGGCCACAAGAAGAGACCTTCGATGAGGCTATTCTGAAGGACTTTGAAAAAGTGATGGAAATTGTTACCGCCATTCGTAATGAGCGCAAGCGAAACCAGATTCCCAACAAGGAAGCCCTGGAGCTCCTCATCAAAGAAGGCAAGGGGCATCCTAAGGCTTTTAATGCCGTGATTGCACACTTGTGTAAGCTCTCATTCATCGCTTCAACCGCAGATAAACCCGCCGGAGCGCTGACGTTTATGGTGTCAGGTAATGAGTATTTTATACCCGTTTCTAGAGATCAGATAGATGTAGAAGGCGAATTGATAAAGCTCGAAGAAGAGCTGAATTACACCCGCGGCTTTTTGCAATCGGTGGAGAAAAAATTGAGCAATGAGCGATTTGTAAGCAACGCACCCGAGCAGGTGGTTGCTGCCGAACGCAAAAAACTCAGCGACGCTTCTGAGCGCATTCAAATCATCGAAGAAAAGATTGCTTCGTTGCGGTAGTTTCTCACTTTCAGAGTTTTTGTAACTTGGTCAACCGTAAACCCTTTATTCAACCGGTGATGAGATGGGCCTTTGTGCTAGCTGCATTTTGTTTTTCTTCTTCGCTCAGGGCGCAGAATTGTGTTGATTTCCTGCTACCTCAGTATGAAACCTGGTCCGAAATGGACGTGGTGTATGGCACCGCAGAACGCTACAACGGCACCACGGCAACGCTGGCCATGAATATTTTTAAGCCGGTGGGCGATGAAAACACCCAAAGACCCCTTTTAATCATGGTGCACGGAGGTGGTTTTCACGAAGGGAACCGCAACCAGATGAATGAGCTATGCCAGTGGTATGCTTCTCGCGGATACGTGGCGGCCACCATTTCTTACCGCTTGGGATTTCATCATGTACTCGCGCCGGTTTTTCCGGTAGATGTTCACGAATTGATAAGGGCCATGTATCGCGGAATGCAAGACTGCCGAGGGGCTATTCGGTTCCTTAAAGAACGGGCAAATGTTGATTCTACCGATGTGAACCGCGTGGCGGTGTTGGGTGGCAGTGCCGGTGGTTTTATTGCGCTGCATACGGCGTATATGGATCAACCTGATGAGAAACCCTCCAGCGCCGGAGCTTTGGGACCCATACTGCTGTCACCCCGTCCCGATCTCGGCCCCATTGAAGGAACAATGAACCTCAATGGGTGGGACACACAAATTCAGGCAGTGGTCAATATTTATGGTGCAATGCGGGATACCAGCCTCATCACTTCACATCTTGACCCGCCCGTATATGCCTACCATCAAAGCCAGGATCCTGTTGTACACTGCAACCGCATGAAACCCTACTGGGCACTTGTCCCGGATGCCAATAATCCGCTTGTAGATGGTTCGTGCGCAATCCAGGCCAAAACCACGATGCTCAACTTTCCGGAGCAACACGCTGTTTTTCACATTTATGACGGCGATGAGCACGATGTTCATAATATCGAACTTGTGGACCAGGAGATTGCAGTTTTCCTGAACCATCACTTATGTCAAGTTACCACAAGTATGGAAGAGGAACATAGAGTAGCTGATTTTGTGATTTTCCCCAATCCTTCATACGGAATGCTCAATATTGAATCCAGCCGGCCCGTGCAATCTGTGGAATTGTATGATATGGCCGGAAATCTGAGAAAAACCTCAGCGGTTCAACAACGCAACATCTTCAGTATTGATGCCACCGGATTGCCGGCCGGGATGTATGTTGTGCGCCTGTGGACCGATGCGGGCATTTATCACCAAAAAGTTGTGCTGAAGTAGCTTAGAATGGGTCCGATTCGCGTGCGCACTGTTTTCTGCCAAGCACCTTTTCAATAAACTTATGATCCGGCTTTAAGGAGCCTACGCCGCTCAGGTGCATAAAGGATCCCGCTCCATGAAGGTGAATGGCTTCACCATTGCGGAAAATGCTCAAATGGTGAAAGGGAATAACCCAGCCCATGGTTTCCAGAATAGAGCGAAAGTGCACAATGATGCCGCTCGGACGAAGCTCGAGATAGCAGTAGGGGGCAGTGGTTTGCAGCGAAAGCCATTTTCGGATATCGGGCGAAGCCTCGGTGATAAGCATTCTGCGAGAGCCTATTCCGCCCATCTTGATGCTGGATATCAGCCCGAAAGGCGGCCCAACCAATGCGTTGATTTCGGCCTTTATGTCGGGATTGTTGTATGTGATGTTGCGAAGCATGCTTACTTGTAAACACAGAAAAGCAATGTTGGTTCCGCGTGCCTCAGACTCGCTTGTATCTTTGCGGAGCTGTAATCGGTGCGCAGCGTTCAACTGAGAGTCTGATGGAAACAGAGCAAACACCTGAGGTTAGTGTTGTGATACCTTGCTACAATGTTGCCGCATGGGTGGGTGATGCATTGGATTCTGTATTCATCCAGAAGGGTGTTGCCCTTGAAATCATTGCTGTTGACGACGGTAGTTCGGATGAAACCGTATCGGTGATTGCGGATTGGATTTCCCGCCACCCGGAAGTAGCGGTTCAGCTTATTTGTCAGCCCAATGCGGGTGCATGTGCTGCGCGCAATCAGGGTCTCTCAGCAGCAAAGGGTAGCTATGTTCAGTTCCTTGATGCTGATGATGTTCTGCTGCCGGGTAAGATTCGGGCACAAGTTGATTTACTCGAGAATTGCCCTGAGGCAGCATTTGTTGCAGGGGCCTTTAACCGTGTAAGTGTTGATGGTAAAAAAACAGCGTCATATTCCGCTGAACCCGGCTTTTTTTCGGTTTTTGCCGGACAGGCCGGTATCACCTCTGCCAATCTTTTTTGCAGATCATCGCTGAATGCGATAGGAGGGTGGAAAGAAGATTTGGGTAGTTCACAAGAGGCTGAGCTGATGTTTCGGTTGTTGATGAAAAGTAAGCATTATGTTGCACACAAAGAATTGCTTACAGAAGTACGCGAGCGTGTATCGGGTAGAATTACTCAAAGCAATCCGGTACGTCGGGTAGAAAACTACCTCCATGTTAGGTTGACCATGTACGACTCTTTTTGCGATGAGCGCCCTGAGGAATGGGAAAAGGCCCGTGAGGATTTGGATGCTTTTCTTTTTTCCACCATTGCGCTGCTCAATCGGCTCTCCCCGGGAGTTTGGAAAGAGTACCGCTCCTACCTGGTAAAACCTGCTTTGCTCAAGCCTGTTGCTGGATTATCAGCCGTTAAAATCAAACTCGCTGGTTGGGTGGGGTATCCATTGTTTTTCCGAATCATGTCACTGTTGCCCAAGCCCGTTCTGTAGTTCTCAGCGATTCTCAAAGTGCATGATGGCATTCACTTGACGGCCAGCGCGGTAATCGTACTCTTTGGCAAGCAGGCCTTCTTCATCCCACACCAAAACTTTGCCTTCGAGTTGGTCATTTACAAAATTGCGCTCAGTGTAAGGGGTACCGTCTTCATACCAACTAAGCCATTTCCCCACTTTTTTGCCGGCGTTGTAGTGGTATTCGTATTTCAGCTGGCCATTGGCATACCATTCGCGGTAGCGGCCATGCTCCAGTCCGTTTTCAATGATCCCTTCTTTCTGAAGGTTTCCGTTTGGGTGGTACACCCGCCAAACTCCCTCTTTGGCCCCATTCAGATAGGCTTGTTCACTGAGCAGCACATTACCGCTGGTGTATATACCTACGACGCCGGTGAAGGGCTCTCCATGCATTGTGGCCACATCATCAATGAACGCTATTTCGTGTATGGGAGTAATGAGATAATCGCTACCGGGCATTGCAGACGGATTGCTTTGATTTTCCGGAGATGCACACCCTGTTGCAAGTAGTGCAGCGCCAAAGATGAAGGGCAAAATGCATCGATTCATGTATTTCTGCTTTTTTCAGTGAGGTAGATGGCCGGCAAGATAACTTCCTAGTGTTTTGGGATCGAAGGGCTTTTGTATAACATCGCAAAATCCTTCCAAGAGTAATTCTTCCCGAATAGAACTGTTGGCGTTGGCCGTAAGTGCAATAATGCGCGACTGCGGGTTTTTGGACAGAATGGTGCGGGTTGCCTCAATGCCGTCTTTTCGGGGCATTTGTAAATCCATAAGGATGAGGTCAAAGGATTGTTTTTCGATAGCTTCCTCCGCTTGTACACCATCCTTAGCTACGGTTACACTCATTCCCAGTTGTTCGAGTAGTTTTCGCGTGAACATGATGTTGACTTCGTTGTCTTCGGCCAATAATACGCGGCATCCGCTGAGTTTAGAAAGGTGGGTATTTTTATTTGTCGTTGTTTCGGTATCTCGGGTTGCTATACTAAACGGTAATTCCACGGTGAAAATGGTCCCTTCTTTTTCAATACTCGAAAAAGAGATGGTGCCGTTCATCCACTCTACGAGTTTTTTGGTGATTGTGAGACCCAAACCGCTGCCGTCTGTCCATTTTTCGCCCTCATTTCCCAATCTGTCGTAGCGCCCAAAGACTTTGCTTTGCAATGACTCGGGAATGCCCATGCCTGTATCTAATACCCTAATCATAAGTCTGGTGCATCCAGGATTTTTCTCCACACAAGAAATCCGCAGATGAACATAGCCTTTTTCTGTATACTTTACTGCATTGCTAACGAGGTTGATAAGGATTTGTGCAAACCTCGTTTCATCACCTACCAGTCGATCAGGAACTTCGTCGCTTACCTCGTGACGTAATTGCAGGTCGGGGTTGGTGTTATTCATTTCAAATGGTGAAAGCACGCGCCTTACTAACTCGCGTGGTGAAAAAGGTGCAGATTGCAGCACCAACTTCCCGGCTTCCAGCTTGCTGAAATCAAGTGTGTTATTGGTGAACATCAGGAGGTTTTGGGCAGCGTTGTAAAGGGCGTTCAGGTAATTTCTGTGCTCCTCGGCGGTAATTTCATTCCGCAAAATGTGCGTTATTCCTATCAGTGCGTTGAGTGGTGTGCGCACCTCGTGTGAGAGTTCTGAGATGAGTTCCGCTTTAGCCTGAGCTGATATCTCGGCCAGCTTTTTTTCGTTGAGCAGACGTTTGTTTGCTTCTTCAAGCTGCTTTGCTTGCTCTTCAATTTGGCGGTTTTTGGTCTCCAGAACCTCCTGGTGTTCCTCAAGTTTGCGGTTAAAATTATTAAGCCGTGTGTACATCATCACCCCAAAGACCGAGAAGGCAAATAAAATCACTGCGATGGCAATCAAGGCATTTCGCAATCGATCTTTTTGAAGGAGTATGATTTGTTCTTTCTCTCGCTCTGAGCGCAAGGCTTCAAGTTGCCGGTCTTTCTCTTCGGCCTGGTAGGCCAGTCTTAAATTATCGAACTCACGCGTTCGGGTAATTTTATGCAGACTGTCGCGGGCAAAGTCATACGCCAGGAATCGTTCATAGGCCTTGCTGAAGTTTTCCTGGGCGTAAAATAATTGAGCCAGTTGGCGCTGCGCTTCGGTGTAGGTAGCGAGGTACTGTTTTGTTTTGGCTTGCTTTAGGACTTGTAACAGGATTCGTTCACTTTCTTCAAATCGCTCAGATCGCCTGTATAGTTTCCCCAAAAGAAGGTCAGATTCGCAAGTACCATGGTGATCTTGTATGGCGCTGAATAATTCGCGCGCTTCTTGCAGTAGGTTTTCGGCAACGGTCAATTTTCCTGTTTGCAAATAGAAGTCACCCAAGTTGAGGGTCACGGTGGCTATTCCGTCTAAATTTCCCTGTTGCTTGTATAGCTGGTATGCCTGTGAATAAAGTTCGTAGGCCTCATCCTGCATGCCTTTTGCCAGCTTAATTTCAGCCATATTATTGTACACGTCGGCCATTTCACTGGGCATTTTCAAGCTTATGGCCAGCTCGAGTGCGCGTTCATAAGATGACATGGCCGTTTCGTAATCGTCCATTTTTTCGAATACCGCTCCAATGTTCAATAAAACCATTTGCAGACCGGAGGAATCGTTGAGAGCAACCATCATAAGCTCTGATTGCAAAAGATTCTTCAGTGCCTCGTGATTTAGTTCGAGTTCCATAAGGGTTACTCCGAGGCTGTTAAGGGTGTAAGCTACACCTGATGAGTCATTAAGTGCTTGAAACAAGCGCAGTGTTTGGCGGTCATTTTCCAGTGCGAGTTGGTAGTTTCCGCGATTCCAATGGTAGATACTTTTGGTGTGCAATACATCCGCAATGAGTGATTTTACGTTGGCTTCATGTGCAATTTTTTCAACGGCCTCGATAAGTTTTAAGGCCTCAATGGGTTGCTCTACCATGATGGCGGAAGCGGCATCGAGCAAGGAATCAACCAATCTCTCAGTGTAAACCGTATCGGAGATGGTAGATTCTTCTATGGGCTTCGCCTCCAATAAAGTTTCACAAACCATTGAGATGATGATGAGTAAAATAACTCTTACCAGAAGCGAAGGGCTTTTCATGATAAATTGGGAGAGGGCTGCTTTGGGTTTGTAGGCCGTGACAGAGATTTCAGATAGCCGTCACGATGTATTGCGCGATGGTGCAAATGTAAGGTAGAATTTGAACCAGATTCAATCTGGAACAATGAAATCATCCTGCGGTTTGTGGTTTAACGGGAGTCCGAATCCTCCCAAAACCTTACCTTTGCGAACCTTTTTCAGGCTCCGGCCAGTAATCAAATTCCCAACGGATGATTGAAGCAAAACCCTACCAGCCAAAGCATAAAATCAGAGTAGTAACCGCGGCCTCACTTTTCGACGGGCACGATGCAGCCATCAATATCATGCGCCGCATCATCCAAAGCACCGGCGCCGAAGTGATTCATCTGGGCCACGATCGCAGCGTGCAGGAAGTGGTAGACTGTGCCATCCAGGAAGACGTACAGGCCATTGCCATGACGAGCTACCAAGGGGGGCACACAGAGTACCTCAAATACATGTACGACCTGCTGAACGAGCGGGGCTGCGGTCACATAAAAATCTTTGCTGGCGGCGGAGGAACCATTTTGCCCGAAGAAATCAAAGAGTTGGAGGCTTACGGAATTACCCGCATCTATCATCCCGACGACGGCCGCAAAATGGGATTGCAGGGTATGATCAACGATTTGATGGAGCGCTCGGATTTTCCCACCGGAAAAGAGGTGCAGAAAGAATTCCAAACTTTCAAATCGGGTGAGCACCGCGCCATTGCGCGTATGATTTCGGCGGCTGAAAATTATCCCGACGATATTCAGAATGAACTCAAAGAAATTGCTGAGGCTGCTGAATCTTCCAGCACTCCCATTCTGGGTATCACCGGAACCGGCGGTGCCGGAAAAAGCTCATTGGTTGATGAACTGGTGCGACGCTTTCTGATCGATTTCCCCGAAAAAACCATCGGAATCATTTCGGTAGATCCCTCCAAGCGCAAAACAGGAGGCGCATTGCTCGGAGACCGCATCCGTATGAACAGCATCTTTAACGAGCGTTGCTACATGCGCTCACTTGCCACACGCCAGAGTAACCTCGCGGTGAGTAAGCACATCCGCGAGGCAGTAGACATCCTCAAGGTTTCGGGTTTTGATCTCATCATCCTCGAAACTTCGGGAATTGGTCAGAGCGATACCGAAATTGTGGATCACAGCGATGTGAGCATGTATGTGATGACACCCGAGTACGGCGCTGCCAGTCAGCTCGAGAAGATTGACATGCTGGATTACGCCGACGTCATTTCACTGAATAAATTTGACAAACGCGGTGCACTGGATGCATTGCGGGATGTAAAAAAGCAGTACAAGCGCAACCGGCAACTCTGGGATACGCCCGATGAGCAGATTCCTGTTTTTGGAAGCATCGCCAGTCAATTCAACGATCCCGGAACGAATGCCCTTTATCGTGCACTCATGCAGGTGATTGTTGAACGAACCGGAGCGGACCTCAAAACCGGTTTTTCCAGCGATGACGAAATGAGCGAAAAGGTGTACATCATTCCGCCCAAACGTGTGCGCTACCTCAGCGAAATTTCAGAAGCCGTGCGTGGCTATAACGATAAAGCCCGAAAGCAAAGTCTCATTGCCCAGAAGTTGTACGCCCTGAAAGAGAGCATGGACACCCTGGGTGATGACCAACCCGAAGCCAAAAAAGCCCTGCAGTTTGCCTACGATGAACTGCTGAAGGAACTCGATCCGAAGCACCTCGACGTCATCATCGGTTGGGAAGCTAAAAAGCAACAGTACAAAGACGAGTTTTATTCGTTTCAGGTTCGCGACAAGGAAATCAAGATTAAGACCCACACAGAGTCGCTCTCGCGCCTGCAGATTCCAAAAGTGAGCACACCTCGTTTTCGCGGTTGGGGCGATATTCTGGAGTGGAATCTTCAGGAGAATGTGCCCGGAGCGTTTCCCTACACGGCCGGTGTGTTTCCGTTTAAGCGTGAAGGAGAAGACCCCACACGCATGTTTGCCGGTGAAGGAGCCCCCGAGCGCACCAACAAACGCTTTCACTACGTAAGCCTCGATATGCCGGCCAAGCGTTTGAGCACGGCCTTCGATAGCGTAACACTCTACGGTCGCGACCCTGGTGAGCGCCCCGATATCTACGGTAAAATCGGGAACTCAGGGGTGAGCATTTGCTGCCTGGACGACGCCAAGAAACTCTACAGCGGATTTGATTTGTGCGACCCCAGAACCTCGGTTTCAATGACCATCAACGGCCCGGCGCCCATGTTGCTAGGGTTCTTTATGAACGCCGCCATTGACCAGCAGTGCGAAAAGTACATCAAGGAAAACGGACTGGAAGCCGATGTAAACAAAAAGATTGAAGCTATTTACAAGGAAAAAGGCGTAGCGCGTCCGGCATACCGCGGTGAACTTCCGGCCGGAAATGACGGATTGGGCCTGATGTTGCTGGGCGTAACCGGCGATCAGGTACTGCCTTCCGATGTGTATGGTTCACTCAAAACCAAAGCCCTGTCATCGGTTCGGGGTACCGTGCAGGCTGATATCCTCAAAGAAGACCAGGCGCAAAATACCTGCATCTTCAGTACCGAGTTCGCGCTGAGGTTGATGGGCGACACCCAGCAGTACTTTATTGACCACAATGTGCGCAACTTTTACTCTGTGAGTATCAGTGGTTACCACATTGCAGAGGCGGGTGCCAATCCTATTTCGCAACTTGCGTTTACCCTTGCCAACGGTTTTACCTATGTTGAGTATTACCTGAGCAGGGGTATGGATATCAACAAGTTTGCGCCCAACCTGAGCTTTTTCTTCAGTAATGGAATTGACCCGGAGTACGCCGTGATTGGCCGGGTGGCCCGACGTATCTGGAGCAAGGCCATGCGCGATAAATACGGTGCCGACGACCGAAGCCAGAAGCTGAAGTACCACATTCAAACCAGCGGTCGCTCACTGCACGCACAGGAAATTGCGTTTAACGACATCCGAACCACGCTTCAGGCGCTGTATGCCATTTACGATAACTGCAACAGTTTGCATACCAATGCCTATGATGAGGCCATCACCACTCCCACCGAGGAGAGCGTTCGCCGCGCCATGGCCATTCAGCTTATCATCAACAAGGAATTGGGACTGGCCAAAAACGAAAATCCGCTTCAGGGTAGTTTTATCATCGAAGAGCTCACCGACCTGGTGGAGGAAGCCGTTATGGTGGAGTTCGATCGGATTACCGAACGCGGAGGTGTTTTGGGCGCAATGGAAACGATGTACCAGCGCGGCAAAATTCAGGAAGAAAGCCTGTATTACGAAACCCTGAAACACACAGGAGAGTTTCCGATTGTGGGTGTGAATATGTTTTTGAGCTCAGAGGGTTCGCCTACGATTGTGCCTGGTGAGGTAATTCGCGCAACAGAAGAGGAGAAGAAAGCCCAGATTGAAACGGTGAAAAAACTGCAGCATAGCAATAAAGATCTCGCAGCCGAGCACCTGCGTAATATTCAATTGCAGGCCATCCGCAACGAGAACATTTTTGAAGGACTGATGGAAGCCTGCAAATACTGCTCACTGGGCCAGATTACCGACGCTTTGTTTGAGGTAGGAGGGCAGTACAGGAGGAATATGTAACTCTATCATTAGCTACTCAAAAGCAACTTTCTTACTGGTGTGAGCCAAATGGTTTTGTCGTCAACCTGATACGTGTCAGATTGATTGAACGTGATAATTGAACCCTCTTTGAGTTCAAAAAAGTCAAGGGCTTCTATCAATCCGTCTATTTCGCGTTGCAGGTTGTCTTCATTCACTTGGTGACACACCTGAACAGCCATTGCTATTTTCCCTTTCTCGAATACCACAAAGTCGCACTCTTTTTTTTCATGGAAGTAATAGAGCTCTTTTCCTTGTCTGCGAAAGTGGAGAAAAACGAGATTTTCCAATCGGCGCCCCAAATCTTCTGTAAAACTGGTCGAATTGTGCGTAAAAAGACCAAGGTCAATGGTGTAAACCTTTTTGGGGTTACGTATTTGCGCTTTCATGGAGTAGCTGAATTTCGGCAGGAACTGAAGTAAATAGGCATTCTCAAGGTGTGAAAAGTACTCCAGCACAGTACTGACTGCCTTGATGCTGAAAAGCCCTGTTAGCTTGGTTGCCGAAACGGGTTTGCCTATGTTGGTTAGCAGGTACAGAGCCAGTCTTCTCAGGGCGTTCACATCCCTGACGCCATATCTTGCGGCTATATCGCGCAGCAGAATGTCGTTGAAAAGCTGTTGCAGAATGTTGGGGTCTTTCAATCTTAGGAAGTCAGGAAACCCTCCGTCCTGCAAATAGTCTTTCATCGCCTCAAGGCTGTCTTTCTTACTCCGAAAACGGAGGGCCTCCGCGTATGAGAACGGAAAGAGTTCCGTGCTTAAATGCCTTCCGGTGAGCTTTGTACCGAGTTCTTCGCTCAACAGACTGGCATTACTGCCTGTTACCACCACTTTGTATCCTTCGTCGAGTTTTTGCCGCACGTACCATTCCCATTCCTGAAGCATTTGTATTTCATCAAAGAATAGATTCTTGACTTTTTTGCTACTCAATATGTCATCCAATCGTGAGAAATCCTCTTTGTCGAAACCCGATAGACGGGGATCTTCAAAGTTGATAAAGACGGTAGTACCCGATGCCTGTGGTAGCAATTGACGAAGCAATGTGCTTTTGCCACAACGACGAATTCCGGTGATGATACGCGCAAAGCCGTCTACCAGTGGCACATCTGCGAGTTTATCCCGGGCTGTGCTTTTGTCGGCCTTGGTCCATACCTCGTTTTGACTTGCTATCACATCGGCTAGATGTTCTTTGGTAATCATGCTCATTTTGTTTGATACAAAACTACAACATTATTAGATACTATCAAACAAAGATATTTGATAATATCGAATGAAAATGCCAAAAAAAAGCGGTTTTGTCTTCAGTTTGCCCATATTCTGGGGGTTAATCCCATGCGTCTTCCGCAATCTCCCCCCATTCAGCCGTTGCTTACTTCACAACCTCACTTCACGGAAAATCCTTCCATTGCATGCATTATTGGCGTACCTTGTAGCAAACGGCTAAAGGTTGGCGCCTGCCTGGCTCTTTAACATAACGGAGTTACTCACTTAAAACCTTTCGCCATGAAAAAGCTATGCACGCTCTTCGGGTTGCTGATGATTGCCCAAAGCTACGGCAGCACCGATACAGTTGAGGTTCGCTCAACATTGACCGATGTAACCGTCTTTTTTGACGGAGCACAAATAACCCGCACTGCATCCCTGCAGCTCGCTCCGGGTAAATACGTGCTGGCATTTAAGCAACTTCCTTTGGAGCTGAATGCAAAAAGTTTACAGGTACTTCCCGGCGCGGATATGGATATTCTATCCGTGTCGCATCAAACCAACGAATCCAATTACCGATTCAAAACCGATGACGAAAAAAGGATGGAAGAACAGATTGAAAAGATCCTTTTTCAACTGAAAGAAATTCAAAATCGCCAGGATGTCTTTGCCATTGAAGAGCGGTTTCTGCTCGACAACAGCAAGCTCACCGTAAAAGACGGTGGCACTACCGTTGCCGAAATTCGCGAGGCCGCAAACCTCTATCGGGAGCGCCTCAACGAGGTTCGCACACAACGACTGAAACTCACCACTCAATCCGAAAGTCTGGAGAAACGCATCCAGGACCTTCGCTCAGAAACGAGCAGACTCGTTGCCCGCGAAACCCGGGTGTACAGCAGGCTCTACGTGGGTGCGTCTGTGCAGAGCGCCCGCAAACAGCAACTGACGGTAAAGTATTTCATTCCCTCTGCAGGGTGGGTACCTACCTATGATTTTCGGGTAACGGAAGTAAATGAGCCGCTCAGCGTGGTGTACCAGGCCAATGTATTCCAGACTTCAGGTGAAGACTGGGACAAAGTAAACATCACGCTCTCCTCGGGTAAACCCGGTTTATCGGGTGAGAAACCATCCATGAAACCCTGGTTTCTCGGCAGGGGGAGTCCATACACGCCCCAAAGCACAGTGCGTGGCCCCTCTGCATTGAGCGGTATGGTTGCTGATGAGGCAACAGGAGAACCGTTGCCATTTGTAAACGTGATACTTATGCAGGATGGTAAGATGGTAAGTGGTTCCGCTACCGATATTCAGGGAGTATTTCGCTTCAGGCCTTTGACTCCCGGATTCTACACCTTGCAGGTTTCATTTGTGGGTTATGAAAACAAAACCCTGGGCTCCGTGCGCGTGAGAGAAGGAGGCACCACCTACCAAGAGGTGTTGTTGAAGCCCACCGCTATATATCTGGAAGCATTTGAGGTGGTAGAATACAGATCACCACTCATCGATGCTGACAGAAGCTCAGTAAAGCGAAACGACATTGGCTCCATGCCTCCCCGAAGCGCTTCCGAGCGCGCAGCTACTACTGGTGGTGTGAGGGGGGGCGGCGATGATGAAACCTGGTATTACATTGACGGAGTAAAGGTGAGGGGAACCACTAGGTTGCCAAAAGCGGCCATTCAGACTGAGCCAGTTATCCATGATTTTATAGCGCATTCTATGAAGTCCACACTCACCAACCTGGAGTACGCGATTGAAACACCATACAGCATACCTACTGACGGACAAGACCACAGTATTCGGATTAAATCGGTGGAGGTCCCGGTAGATTATGTCTATCATGCCATGCCCGCACTGGAACGCGATGTGTTTCTCACAGCCGATATTCCCAACTGGAACGCGTTGAACCTGCTTTCGGGCAAGGCTTCCATCTATTACCAGGGAACCTTTACCGGCGAAACCTATATTGACGCTCATTTCAGCAAAGACACCCTGGGTATTTCGCTGGGGCGAGATGGCTCGCTTGTGGTTGAGCGCGAGGGCAATTCCAAAAAGTACGACCGACGAAGAATAGGCAATAACATCCGCGAAAAATCAGCGTGGGACATTACCCTGCGCAACAACAAACAGGTGCCGGTAAAGATGGTTGTGGAAGACCAGTACCCGCTGTCTGACCGCAAATCCATATCGGTGGAGCTGCTTGATGGTGGCACTGCCAAAGTGGACGAAAGAAGCGGTATCATGAAGTGGGAGCTGGAACTGGCACCGGGTGAAAGGCGCGAACTCAGCTACGAGTTTGAGGTGCGCTATCCGCATGGATATCACTTTAGTTTGCGTTGAGGTGGTTGCAGGTTGCGACAGGAGCAGGCATTGGTTTATACCGGTGCCTGTTGTTTTCTGCAAATGCTGCTGTGAAGCCCCCCGCGGGTTGGATGCGCTATTTGCGTAATTTGGCGGCTTCAAACCAACCCTATGCACCCAACCTTACGCTTTGTACTTGCAGTGCTTGCCGCCCTGGTAGCGGGTGGAGTAGTAGCTGGACTTGTTGAGGCCGCCGGGCATTTCTTTTATCCGCCCCCTGAAGAAATAACCTCCGATGAAATATGTGCATACCTTTCCACTGCACCCGCCATGGTTTTTGTTTTCCCGCTAATGGCCTGGGGAGTGGGCGCCTTTGTGGCTGGAATGATGGCCAAGTGGTTTTGTCGTTACAGTAACAAACCCGCGTTTATCGCAGGCGCCATCATGCTGTTGATGGTGTTGCTGAACTTCTTTACGATTCCGTGTCATCCTTTCTGGATGCAGATTGCCGGCGTGCTGCTGCCCGTTCCCATGGCCATGTTGGGCTCACGACTCATTCCAACGCATTAGGCTCCGGTAGTGGAAACGGCGCGAATGGCCTTTACCCGCGCATTGAGCAACACACCCACCAGAACCAGGCCGATGCCCGCTAAACTGAGCCATTGCAAACGCTCATCGAAAATGGTATATCCCAGAATGACCGCAAACACAGCCCCCACGTACTTAAACGGGGTGACCTTCGCTGCCTGGTCGGCGTGCAGCGCCCGAGCCATAAACACCTGTGCAAACTGTGATAGCAGCCCGATAACCAGAAGCAAAACCCAGTCTCTTCCGGTGGGCATTTTCCAATCCCAGAAGGTCCAAAGTCCCATCATCGGCACGGCTATCAGGTGAAAGTACATCACGATGGTAACAGGATGGTCGGTGTATTTGCAGCGCATAATAGCGTTGTACGCAACCCCTGAGAGCAGCGCCGAAAGCACACCAGCACCCAGCAGCCACGTGGTAACCCGGGGGTCAAACCCTTTGATAAGCAGAATACCTGCAAAAGCTAAACTGAAGTACAGCCATTGTATAGGTTTCACGCGCTCGCGGTTGATGAAAATGGCCAGAATGACCGTAAAAATGGGTGAGAGGTATTGAATGGTGGTAGCACTCGCCAGCGGCATATTCTGAAGCGTGTAGAAGAACAGAAAAAGTGCCACCATTCCCGATATGCCCCGCGTAATAAGCCAGGGTTTGTTGTTTCCGAAAAAAGGAATACCAGCCTGAATCACAAAACCTGCCGACAGGGCGAGTTGCACCACCGAGCGGAAAAATACCAGTTCGTGCGTGGGTAAATCGCTCAAAAACTTGATGCACACGTTTACAGTGGCGAACAGCACCACAGAGGCCAGCATCAAAATCATTCCGCGGCTTTGCACAGCGCAAAGGTAAAACAACCCCTCGGGCTTGCTATACATGATGAAAATCAGTTACCGGTATGATGGGAGTCAGCTTTTTTGAGGTGAATATGGGGCACCTTTGTAAAGTTGGTTAACCGGCTATGGGTCAAGCGCCCGTAGCT
Organism: Cryomorphaceae bacterium; assembly: GCA_007695365.1. Taxonomy (NCBI): domain Bacteria; kingdom Pseudomonadati; phylum Bacteroidota; class Flavobacteriia; order Flavobacteriales; family Cryomorphaceae; species Cryomorphaceae bacterium. The sequence goes on from REDV01000082.1 coordinate 21,408, forward strand.
GTGGTAAAAATACGTCCGGGGCTTGGGCGCTCCGGGCGGAATTCGGGTCCGAATTTATTCGGACTTCGGGTTTGTGGTTGGAGTTTCCTCCCTCCCCGGCAAAGTTGGGGAGCGGAGGAAACTTGTTTTTGGGGTTGATTAAAAGCATATTGCGATTTCAAATGTGTTGCGATATGACATTAGTACCTGCGAACTTTTGATATTGATCGCCAAAGCCGCACTATCGTCCTGAAATAGGTTGACACAATCCTCACTCCTCTCAAAAGTGGAGAAACCAACTCCGACAGGCTTTTCCACTCTGCCCTCATTTTCTCCAATGCATTCCGGAAATCTCAGACTACGGCCGAAGCGACAAAAAATAGAAATTTTGAGTTAGAAGTTTGAATGAAAACGCTTTGCTGTCTATCAGTATCACCCACAGAAACTCTGATCATTTCGATTTGCCTTGCATGTTTTGCCTTGCTTTAAGTGGGAAATGGGAGATTATCTACCGGATCAAAGAACTCAACCAATCCATCCCCTCCTGTGAATAACATGATTTAGCGTCTTCGGTATGCGGTTTGGAGAAGCTGTAACTTCGCTGAATCACTCAAGCTATGAAACACGCGCTGTCGCTTCTCCTACTGATTGTCTCGCTGCCCATCATGGGTGGCTGGCATGCTGCTGACCTTCCGCAAAAACAGGACCCGCAAACCCATGAAACGTGGGTGCAGAAAACCTTTGAGGCCATGACGCTCGAGGAGCGCATCGGCCAGCTCTTTATGGTGGCGGCATACAGCAATCGAAACGAGGCCCATATCAAGGAGCTTGAATCGCTTGTTCGCGATCATCATATTGGCGGATTAATCTTTTTTCAGGGTGGGCCGGTACGCCAGGCACACATGTGCAATCGCTTGCAGGCTGCGGCCAGTACACCGTTGCTCGTGGGAATGGATGCCGAATGGGGTCTCAGCATGCGGCTGGATTCCACGCCCTCTTTTCCGCGTCAGATGACCCTCGGCGCGCTGCCCAACGACGCGCTCATCTACGAAATGGGCCGCGAAATTGCCCGCCAGTTCAAGCGCATGGGGATGCACATCAACTTCGCCCCGGTGGCCGATGTCAACAACAATCCCGTAAACCCGGTCATTAACAGCAGGTCTTTTGGAGAACTCCGCGAAAACGTAGCGCTCAAATCGGCGGCCTACATGCAGGGAATGCAGGATGAGCGTATTCTGGCCAATGCCAAACATTTTCCCGGACACGGCGATACCGATACCGATTCACACCACGCCCTTCCCATCATTCGCCACAGCCGCGAAAGACTCGATTCACTCGAACTGTACCCCTTCAGGGAGCTGATTGATCGCGGACTGGCCAGTATGATGGTGGCGCATATGTTTGTTCCGGCGCTCGATGATACTGAAAAACAAGCCTCCACACTGTCAAGAAAAATTGTGCATGACCTGCTGCGCGAAGAAATGGGTTTTCAAGGGCTGATTATCACCGATGCCCTCAATATGAAAGGCGTAAGTGCGCAATTCGCTCCTGGCACGGCCGAGCTCAAGGCGCTGCTGGCCGGAAACGATGTGCTGCTGTTTGCCGAAGACGTGCCCAAAGCGGTAAAGCTAATCAAAGAGGCACTCGAAAAAGGCGATATCACCGAGGAAGAAATCAACGCCCATTGTTTGCGTATTCTTAGGGCCAAAGCCTGGGTGGGGCTTCACAACTACCGGCCCATTGAGGTGAAAAACCTCGTGGAAGACCTTAATCATCCGCGCTCCGAATCTCTGGCCCGGCGACTGGTTCGCGGTGCTCTTACCCCAGTGGTAAACCAAAACGATTTCCTGCCCATTGCCACCGATGGCAGTGAAAAGTTACTGGTGGTGAGTTTCGGTGGCAAAAACCATGCTCCCTATCGAATTGCACTTGATCGTTATGGATGGAGCGATTACGAAGAAATGCCGGCCGCCCCCGATCGCGTGAGCGTGGATCGCCTGCTATCAAAAGCTGCCGGATACGATAAAGTGCTTGTGAATATTTTGGGTACCAGCCAGAATACCAAAAAGAACTTTGGACTCACCTCGGAGGCTATGGTATGCATCAACCTGCTCAATAAAGACAACAGGGTAGGTGTAGTGCATTTTGGCAATCCGTACGCCCTGCTGCAACTGCGCTCAGCCGAAAAGCTCGACGCCCTTGTGGTGGCCTACCAGGACAACAGCGAAACGCGACAGGTGGTGGCCGAAGCCCTTGCCGGCCGAAGCCCGCTGCAGGGTAGCTTGCCTGTTGGTTTGGGCGATTTTGCTCCCGCGGGGAGTAGGGCGGGGGTGAAAACCAAGGGGCTGCCCCGCGGACTTCCCGAAGAGTGGGGTGTGGATGCCGGTACACTGGCTCGAATTGACAGCATAGCTGAGCACGGCATTCGCGAAATGGCCTACCCTGGTTGCCAGGTGCTGGTAGCGCGGCACGGACATGTGGTGTACGAGCGTAGTTTCGGGTACCACACCTACGAAAACGCCAATCCTGTAACCAACGACGATTTGTACGATTTGGCTTCGCTCACCAAAATACTGTCCTCTACCGCAGCATTGATGCACCTTCAGGATGCCGGACTTTTCGACCTGGACCGCACGTTGGGCGATTACCTGAGTTGGATACCCGCCGATTCACCCTACCACAAATTGGTGCTGCGAAAGGTGATGTCGCACACCGCCGGGTTGATTCCGTGGATACCCTTCTATCAGAAAACGCTGGAAAAAGGAGTGCTTCGGGCCGATATTTACAGCGAGGTTCAAAGTGAGGAATTCCCTGTTCGCGTAGCCGAAGGGGTTTTTATGAAACAACAGCACAGCGATACACTCATTCACCGCATACTGGGCACGCGGCTTCGCAACCAGCAGGAAATGAAGCAAAGCGAATATGCATACAGTGACCTCGGTTACTTTTTTGTGAAAGAAATCGTGGAGCAGCTCAGCGGAATGCATCTTCAGGATTACGTGGCCTCGCAACTCTACGAGCCTATGAAGCTAAGTACCATAGGTTACCTGCCGTTGAAACGCTTCTCTACAGACGTAATAGCCCCTACTGAGTACGATCGAGCCTTTCGCAAGCGATTGGTGCACGGCGATGTACACGATCCCGGTGCAGCTATGCAGGGCGGAGTGGGGGGGCATGCCGGTTTGTTCTCCAACGCCCACGACGTAGCGGCCATCATGCAACTCTTTCTGAACAAAGGGGTGTACAACGGTGTGCGCTATCTGAGCGAGGAAGTACTTGAAGAATACACGCGCTGTCAATATTGCAAAAGCGAAAAAGACAAATTGCGACGGGGAGCAGGGTTCGATAAACCTGTTATGGACAAAGGTCCGGGTCCTACGTGTGATTGCGTCACCTTCGAAACCTTCGGCCACACCGGCTTTACGGGAACCATGGCCTGGGCCGACCCAGAGAAGCAACTGGTTTATGTTTTTCTGAGCAACCGCGTATATCCCACGTCCGAGAATAAGAAACTCAGTAAACTGAACATCCGAACCAATATCCAGCAGGTCATTTACGACGCGCTGGTTGATTGAGATTTCAAGCTTGTGGCTCAATTCCGGCAAAGCAGTGGGCGCGAAAGGCTACCTTTGCAGCAAACAATGTGATGATGCGGATAGGAATTGTATTGTATCCTACTTTTGGAGGTAGCGGTGTGGTAGCCACAGAGTTGGGGAAAGCGTTGGCTGATAAAGGTCACGAAATTCACTTTATCACCTACAATCAACCTGCGCGACTCGGTGCCTTTGGCGGGAATATTTTCTACCATGAAGTGCGCGTAAGCGATTATCCGCTCTTTGACTATCCACCATACGAGTTGGTGCTGGCCAGTAAACTGGTAGATGTGGTGAAACATGAAAAACTGGATTTGCTGCACGTTCACTACGCTATTCCACATGCTTCAGCGGCTTATATGGCCCGCCAGATTCTCCTGGAGCAAGGATTGTACATCCCTTTCATTACCACGCTTCACGGTACGGATATCACGCTGGTAGGTAAAGACGCGTCGTTTGAGCCGGTCATTACTTTTGCTATTAATCAGAGTGACGCGGTGACTGCGGTGTCCAAAAGCCTTCGCGATGATACATACCGGCATTTCTCCATTTCGCGGGATATTGAAGTGATTCCGAATTTTGTGAATGTGGCCCATTACCCAGAGCGCAAGGAAGGGGCAGAAAAACGCATTTACGCTCCCAACGGAGAGAAAATATTGGTTCACATATCCAACTTCCGCGAGGTGAAACGCGTTCCGGATGTGGTGAAAATTTACACGCGGGTTCGGCAGCAACTTCCCGCTAAATTGCTGTTGGTGGGCGACGGCCCTCAGCGTGGCATGGTTGAGCAAATGTGCCGCGAACTAGGCACCTGTTCGGATATTCGATTTCTTGGCAAACTGCAGCAACCCGAGAATATTCTGGCGCTGGCCGATTTATTTGTTCTGACATCTGAATCAGAGAGTTTTGGACTTTCGTCACTCGAGGCAATGGCCTGCGGAGTTCCGGTGATTTCTACCAATACCGGTGGTATTCCCGAGGTGAACATTCACGGAGAAACCGGGTTTTTGTCGAACGTGGGCGACGTGGAAAGCATGGCCCGCGATGCCATTAAGTTGCTGAGCGATGATGAGATGTATATCCATTTCAGCAAGCAATCTCGCCGCAGGGCAGAGAGTTTCGATGTGGCCAAAATCGTTCCTCGCTACGAAGCACTTTACAAACAGGTTGTTGAGAGAGCCAAAGTAACACCATGAGCGATGTAAAATACCTGAGTCCGCGAATCAGCTACAAGCTCACGCCGGAATTTGCATCTATCGCCATTTCGGCTAAAGGCGAACGCTGGAAAGAGACCCTGCTCATGGCCTGGGTGCTGGCGTGGACGGCCTGCGGTGTCTTTTTTCTTTTTCAACTGGGTACTGATTTGCCCCGCGATACCAAGCTGGCCATTGTGGTGCTGCTGTTTTTTTGGGTGTATTTCGAGTTTCAGATTGGCCGGGCCTTGTTCTGGCGGCTTTGGGGGGTGGAGTTGATTCGCTTTTCTGAAGGGCAACTCTCCGTGAAGCGCAGCATCAAAGGCTATGGCAAACGCAAGGATTATTTTCTCGACAACATTGCCCAATTTGAAGTGGTAGAGCGAGCGCCGCGCTCCATTGTAACCGTAATGGAAGACTCGTTTTGGGTTGTTGGCGGCGAGCGCATTGTGTTTGAGTACCTCGGAAAAAAGGTAGGCGTGGGCTTGCAGATCAACGCCGAAGAAGCCAAACAACTGCGTGATTTGCTTGAAAAGCAGAGGAAGAAGTTTGTTTAGTTTTTGAGGCTGTTGGAAAACCAAAGCCGACTATTTCAGAGCCATAATTTACCTTGTGAATTCATTACTCCATCGTTGCTTGTTTATTGGGCAAAACCCACGAAATTCCGGCTGCGCCGTAGTGCGCCCGATACAGCTTTGAAGAAGCCGAACCGAAAGTGTTTTCCAATTGGTAGCTATAGCTGTGCTGCCATTGAATGTGTACTTCAAACCACCACTGTATGCCGCCCCATTTCCCAAAAATGTTTTCAATTCCGAAGCGGGCTGAACTGCTCCAGTTGAGATTGTCCGTTTGGCGAATCGAAAAAGTCTCCTGAACAACATCTCCGGGATAGGCAATCGGCATTCCAAAGGTCATTGGGGGTGCGAGGTAATTCACGCTCAGTCGGTCGCTACCGGGTGCCATCAGATCGATTCCACCGCCAAGCCCAACAAAAAGGCGCGTACTGGTGGCAACAGGTATGTACCAGGTTGCACCAGTTTGAAACTCATAGGTGTTGTGGTTTATTGAAGCCGAACTGCCTGTTCTCGTCAAAAGTGTCATGCGGCGTTGCAGCCACTGTGCACGAACGTATGGCGCCAATCTTCCGAAAAGATACTCGCCCCGCAACCCCAAAGCAAAGGGCACATCCACATCCAGTCGTCTGGGCGCTCCCGGCATCGTGAAGTCGCCAATTCCACGGTTCCAGTTGCTATTCCAAATGGCCGACGCGTCCACCGAAACCCGTGGTTGGGCCTGAAGAACCGCTCCCGTAAGAAGAAAGGAGCAAAAGGCAAGGGGCCATATCAAGTGTGAATTGAAGTGTATCATGTTTGGACGAGTTAGTTAGACGTCAGGTTAAAAGCTACCGAACGCACCCTTCGTGTGTCCTCACCGTCTATTTTTTCGTGCAGCACATAAGTTTGGGCAAGTTTAGATTGAAACACTTCTTTCATGTTCTTCACGGCTCCGGCGGGCACATTGTGTGAAATGAGTTTTTTCATCAGTTCATCCCGCCTGAATTTTTTGAAAAAGGGCGACAGAGATTGATGGAGTTCTATGCGGTGCTTTACCCGTTGCGGATTGGTTTCGAAGCGCGGCTCTTCGGCGATTTTTGCGCAGCCTAAAATGTTGCACAAGGTTTTGAATTGCCGGTCACTACCCACGGCCATTACCACGGGTAGGTTGTCGGCGGTGGTGAAAATCTCGCCATAGGGCGCAATATTGGGGTGCAGAGATCCTATTGCCTGCGGAATATGGCCGGCCATCAAATAGTTGCTGGCCTGGTTGGCAAGAGAGGCGATGCCCGCGCCTTCCAGACTGACCTTAACATATGCGCCTTTTCCGGTCCGGGAGCGCTCCAGTAAAGCCACAAGCAGCCCCTCTTTGAGCTGATGTGCGGCGAGAAGATCCATAAAAGCCAGCGGCAATTTGACAGGTGCGGTTTCCCGCGTGCCGTTCATAAACATGTATCCGGTTTCAGCTTGCACCACTACATCGTAAGCTACACGGTCGGGGTCCGAATCAAAACCTGTGATTTGCCCGTAAATCAGTTCAGGGTACTTTTCTTTTAGTTGATCGTAAGCCAGATTCATCCGCTCTAACGAAGATGGTTTTTGATTGGTAATCAACAAATCACAACCCTGTAAAAGCTCCATGAAACATTGGTGGTCATCAGGGTCAAAAACATCCAGAAAGTGATAGGATTTGCCGTAATTCACCGATGAAAAGTAGGCAGAGGCCTTAGTTTCGTGACTTTCGCCCGGAACCTTCCATTGTCGTGTTACATCACCTCCGCCAGCTTTGTTTTCTACCTTAATTACTTGTGCGCCAAGCTCGGCGAAAAAGGTTCCTACGGCCGGGCCGGCGAGGACGGAGGAGAAGTCGAGGATTTTGAGGTTTTGGAGCATGGGATGAAAGTATGAAATATTGAGCAAGAGCAAGAGTTTCGAGTTTTGAGGGGGCAGAACAGCAACAGTGTGAGTTTTGAGTATTGAGGGGTATTCGGATAAAACAGCAAGAGTGTGAGTCTCGAGTTTTGAGGGATCTGATAAAACAGCAAGAGCAAGAGTCTCGAGTATTGAGGGATCTGATAGAACA